>DCYK01000042.1:0-15302 GCA_002331045.1 Candidatus Saccharibacteria bacterium UBA2112 | reverse complement strand
CGTTGTTGTTGTCATTGGTATTCTCGCCGCTATCGTGATCGTTGCCTATAACGGGATTACAAGTAGTGCAAACGATGCAGCTGTAAAGAGTGACTTGGCGAATATGGCGAAAAAGCTTGAGATTGAAAAAGTGCAGTCTGGAAGCTATCCATTTCCACCAACGGCGAACACGGGTATCCGTATTACAAAAACCGCTTATTATGATAGTAACAATCTATACTATTGTTATAACAGTGCAACGGATGAATATGCCGTACAGGCGAGAACTATAAATAATAAATTCTTTAAAATAGTTGACGGAGTCGTATCGGAGGGTGCTGCTGCGACACCACATACGTACTCTGGCCTTGGAACATGTGAAATACTAGGGATAGTATGGGACGGAACTACCGGTTCTCTTGGCTATGCTTCAACAGGCCAAGTATGGGCGCCGTGGGCGCAATAGGCGTATTCTCTATGAATAGTTAACAGGGGTGGACCTGTGACTGCATTTACGATATACTGATATCAAAAGTAACACTTGAGGTTTCTATGTCAGGACACAGCAAATGGTCAACTATTAAGCGCGAAAAAGGTGCAAAAGACGCCAAGCGAGGTGCTATCTTCACAAAGATCGGCAATCAGATTGCTATAGCGGCCCGAGGTGGGACTGATCCGACAATGAATTCTGCACTCGCGCTTGCTATTGAAAAAGCCAAACAGGCCAATATGCCAAACGCGAATATTCAGCGGGCGATTGATCGGGTGAATGACAAGAACGCAGCAGCCTTAGAAGAAATTACTTACGAAGGTATGGGGCCGTCTGGCGTCGGTATTATTATCGAGACGGCGACTGATAATCGCAACAGAACAATGCCCGAGGTAAGGACTGCGCTTACAAAGAATGGTGGACGTATGGCGGACGCCGGTAGTGTGATGTTTCAGTTTGATCGAAAAGGAGTGGTGCGTGTGGCTGCTACGGGTGAGGACGCATTGCTGATTGTCTTGGACGCAGGTGCCGAAGATGCTGTCGAGGAAGATGGCGAGATAGTAGTCTATACTGATCAAAAAGACTTGGCAAAGGTTCGTAGTGCCATTGTTGATAGGGGGTTGGAAGTGAAAGATGCCGAGCTGCAATATGTTGCAAAGAATATGGTAGAAATCGCAGAGAAAGAAACTGCCGAGAAAGTATTGAAGGTACTCGATGCCTTGGATGACCTAGATGATGTTGTGAATGTGCATACTAATGCCGATATCACAGTCGATCTCTAAAAGAACGTTACTGAAAATCCTTATGTTTGCACCGACACCATAGGCGCGGTATATTCGATGACATTATGCGAGTGTTGAGGGTATTATTCAGTCTAATTATATTCTTGGGCCATGTGTACTTGTTCATACCGCCTGTCTTTGCGGATGATTCCAGTGGCGTGGTCATTGCACAGATGTACTCAGGAACTTCTGCTGGAGAATTCGCAAAGGAGGAGTACGTAGAGATTTATAACAATGCTAGTACACCTATCGATGTAACAGAGTGGTGCATTGAATATCTTGCCTCTAGTGGAAATATGCAGTGGAATGCTTGCCTGGAAGCTCCAGACGTAACGACAAGATTATTCCTGCCACCACAGGGCTATGCGACGTTTGTGTCAAATGAATTACATACGAGGATTCCAACTGTAGCGGATGCATATTTTGATGGTGGTATTTACCTGGTCAAGGGCTATTTGCGACTTGTGAATGCGCAAGGAGTTGAGATGGATAGGCTTGGATGGGGGGAGGTGGATGATGAGCTATATCCTGCGGCGCAGAAACCAGCAGATGGCAGTGCCCTACAAAGGGAGAAGGAGGGTGACATTATGCAGGATACGGATAATGATAATCGGGATTTTATTGAGACAGATGTACTTATCATTCACGCCTCAAATGTTTATGAAGAGGAGGTTTTTATTGATGCCTGCCCGAATATTGCAGATATACAGTTAGAAATGCCCGAGGGATTCTTGACGGACGAAAACGGGGATTGTCAGGTGGATAGTTGTTTGAATATTGAGGGCCTACAAGTAAGCGTACCGGATGGCTACGATAGCGACGAGGCGGGTAATTGTGTATTGCACGATGAATGCGACAATCTTGAGGGCGCGCAGGGAGAAATCCCAGAATTGATGGTTCGAGGTGATGGCAACGATTGTATTATTGAATATTCTCCACTCGTACTGAATGAGATTCTACCAAATGCTATCGGTAGTGATGATGGTAACGAGTTTGTCGAAATATATAATCCAAGTGATAGCGCAGTGGATCTGACATTCTATATATTGAAAGTAGGCGATACTGACGCAGTATATTCTTTTCCGGTTGGTGCAACGATAGGACCAGGTGAATACAGAACATTTAATGATAGTCAAATGAAATTCACATTAGTTAACTCATCTGGGCGTGTGATATTGACAGCTATAGGTGGTTCGGTATTTGGTGATACGGGTGTATATGAATCGGCAGCTGAAGGTGAATCCTGGGCACTTATAGATAGTACATGGCAGTACACTAATCGTCCTACTCCGAACGCTCAAAATATGGTTTCCGTTGTCACTGAGGCGCCCAACGATTCAAGCTCGTCAGAGCTGAAGCCATGCAACCCCGATCAGTATCGTAATCCAGAGACGAACCGATGTAAAAAGTATGAAACAACTAGTTTGAAACCATGCAAAGAAGGGCAATATCGCAGTACCGAGACAAATCGTTGCCGTAACGTGACATCAGCAAGTACTCTCACGCCGTGTAAGGAAGGGCAGTATCGCAATCCAGAAACGAATCGCTGTCGTAAAATCGCATCAACGAGTTCGCTGAAGCCATGCGATGAAGATCAATATCGCAACCCGGAAACAAATCGTTGCCGCAAGAAAGAAAGTGCATCAGTGCCAGAGGCGGACTATGCGGTCAAGGGTGTAGCCGATGGTCCAGAAGCTTTTACGGGTTGGTGGGCGCTTGGCGGGGTTGGCGTACTTGCGGCTGGCTATGCAGGCTGGGAGTGGCGCCGAGAAATTACTAGATTTGGCCAACGTTTCTTCCGTCTGTTTAAAAAATAGCCCACCTATTTTTGTATAATAGAATAAATAGGAGGGTTAATGAACGAATCATCAAACGGTATGAATAAGGCAATTATTGGACTCATCGTCGTTGTCTTGCTCGTCGCTGCGGCGTCGGCTGTGCTTGTTATTTCTGCAAATGTTGAACGTGATGAGATAGGTACAACGAGCAATGAAACCGCAAAGACATCGGTTGTTAATGATACGCAAACTCAGAATAATCAGTATACTGACGGTGACTATTCGGCGCGTGGCAGTTACTTGACTCCTGGCGGTAACGAATCAATTGACCTGACGCTTACATTACAAAATGGTGTTGTTACCGATACGAATATTACGCAAAATGCCGAAACGCAAGAGGCAAAAGAATTTCAGGAACGATTTGCGTCTGGCTATAAAGAGCAGGTAGTTGGCAAAAGTATTGATGAAATCAGTCTTGATCGTGTTGCTGGATCGTCGTTGACGCCGATTGGATTTAACAGTGCCCTTGCAGATATCAAAGACGACGCCCGCGCATAAATGGCAGTTCGAAGCCATTGGTACTCGATGGTCAATCGAAACTACTGAAGCACTAACGGACGAAATGGAACAAAAAATCCAAAGACGTATTGAGGCGTTTGATATGATGTATTCTCGTTTTCGCAATGATTCAATCGTGACAAGAATGCGCAGGTCGGTGGGTACGTACAATCTTGACGAGCAAAGCGCACGGCTTGCACCATTGTACCGTCAGTTGTATCAGCTAACGGACGGGGCAATGACGCCATTAGTGGGTGAAGGATTAGTTGCGGCCGGGTATGACGAACACTATTCATTAACGCCGCGTGGACCACACACGGCACCAGAATGGGATCACACCATTACGTGGCAGGGGAACGCCATAACAACAAAGCAACCGATCCTGATAGACGTTGGCGCGGCAGGCAAGGGTGCTTTAGTTGACGCGATCGCGGAAATCCTGAGTGCACATGGATTGTCAAACTATGTAATTGATGCGAGTGGAGATATTTGTCATCGTGGTGATGATTTTCAAACAATAGGGCTCGAACATCCCCTCGATGCAACAAAAGTCGTTGGAACGATGCAGGTATCTAATGCAAGCCTTTGTGCCTCGGCGAGCAATCGCCGTCGTTGGGCAGATGGGTGGCATCATATACTTGACGGCCGAACCGGTAAGCCAGTGGAGGATGTCATTGCGACATGGGTCATTGCAGGTGACACGATGACCGCTGATGGATTAGCAACCGCTCTGTTCTTTGTTGACGCAAAGAAGCTGCAGGATGTTGCAGATTTTCAATTTGTGAGATTATTTGCGAACGGAAAAAGTGAACATTCACCTGAAATTATGGGACAATTGTATATATGAAAAATATCAGTGAATTTCGCGAAAGGATTGATAGTCTACTGGGGCAAGTGACGATGTACAAGCTCGTTGGCATTGGTCTGTTGGCGATTGCATCGGTTGCGTTATTGTTGATGCTATCTGGCTATCTGCCATATTCACCAATAGGTTTCGTGATCAGTATAGTGGTACTCGTCACAACCTCATATGCGGCCAATGTGCTACTTGGTTGGTTGTTTGGTATTAGGCCACATGCTGATTCGGCGATTATTACGGGCTTGATTCTCGCACTTCTCTTTTCGCCACCGGACACGATTATTGAGGGTGTAAAGTTGATGATTGTTGCCGCAATTGCCATGGCCTCAAAGTATGTGATTAATGTACGCGGTAAACATATTTTTAATCCTGCAGCGATAGCGATTGTCATTGCGAGTATTACAGGATTTGCTTATGCAGGTTGGTGGGTGGCATCACCTGCCTTACTACCGATTACCGCTCTTGTCGCCTTTTTGATTCTGTATAAAACACAAAAAATAACAATGGCACTGATTTTCCTGGTCACAGCAATTACAATTATTATTGGTCGCTTGCTCATTGAGGGGAATCTATCTCTCCAGATAGTATGGTTGTCCTTGACCTCATGGCCGCTCGTCTTTTTTGCTGGCGTCATGTTATCGGAACCGCTGACACTACCACCGCGACATCGTCAGCAGATTATATTTGCTATTGTTGTGGCTACCCTGGTTGCACTACCGATTCAGCAAGGAGGAGTCAGTACTACACCGGCTGTTGCACTGGTAATTGGTAATTTGTTGGCGTTTTATGGCGGTACACGTCGCGCAATCAAGATGCGATTTGTTAGCAAAAAGAAAGAGGGTAAAGACAGTTATGAGTTTACGTTTGACGTACCGATGTTTGATTACTATCCAGGGCAGTATATTGAAGTAACAGTACCACATAGTAAACCAGATTTTCGCGGATCACGACGAATGTTCACGATAATTGGTACGCCGCATGATGACCAATTTAGCATAGCAACCCGAATCTCAACCCGCAGTAGTTCGTTCAAAAAAGCACTGATAGATATGTCGCCAGGAGATACAATTCGTGGCGTTAAAGTAGCGGGTGATTTTGTCATGCCGACGGATCGTGCGGTGCCGCTTTTGTGTATTGCTGGCGGTATCGGCATTACACCGTTTATATCGTTCGCAATGAGTGCGGCAGGTCGCGATATTGCTATACTGTATGTCGTGAAATCGGTCGCGGATATGGCATTTGCGAAGCGTCTTGCCCACTATGATATAAAAGTAATCATTGTCACGCCAGACACCTCATCACTGCCAGTTGCCGGTTGGCAACGCGAGACGGGCACGATAACATCGCAGATAATTGAAAAATACATAACATCTATGCATCATGTCTATATCTCTGGCCCGCCAGCCATGGTCACAAGTGTTGCCGATATGGCAAAACAGGCTGGCGCGACAACGGTTCATACCGATCATTTCAGTGGCTACTGATATACTGATGACATGCGAATCATTGGTATTGATCCTGGCACCGGTATTCTTGGTTTCGGTGTTATTGATAGTACAAGGGGCAAGACAAGGCTTGTGACAGCTGGCGTGATTACTACTCCAGCGCATACACCACTTGACGAACGGCTCGAGGAGATTTTTGATGGCCTCACTGCTATCATAGCCGAAACAAAACCAGACCAGATGTCAGTTGAAAAGTTGTTCTTTTCCCGTAATGTCACGACAGCAATTAGCGTTGCGCAGGCGCGTGGGGTGGCAATGTTGACTGGACGTAAGGCAAGCTTGCCAATTGCTGAATATACGCCAAACGAAATCAAGCAGACATTGACAGGTTATGGTAACGCCGACAAGAAACAAATGCAGGAGATGGTGCGTCTGCAGCTAGGCCTAGCTGAGGCACCAAAGCCAGATGATTGCGCGGATGCCCTCGCTACTGCGATTACCCATGCAATGATGAGTCGTCGAGAGGTGTAGGTTTTATCATTCAGATTTTGTATACTGAATAAGACAGATAAGGAGGGAAAGTGGGAAGAAAATTACATGCATTGGGGCTGCTGACGTTTCGGCATCCTGCCTGGGCAATGACGATCTGGGTGGTTCTATTGGCATTGCTAGGTTACACTGCATCGGTCTTTATACAGCCAACTTCTAGCTCTATTAGTATTCCTGGAACAGAGGCACAGAAGGCACTCGACAAGATGTCGACACTCTTTCCTGATGCCGGCAAGGGGTCTGCCAGGATTGTTTTTGCTACTCCCGAGGACAAAAAAATAGCGGACTATTCGCAGGCAATAAAGGACAGCACGACCAAATTTGAAGAAATAGATGGAGTGACACGTGCGGTTGATCCCACGGTGAATCCTAGCGCGATCTCGGATAATGAAACGATTGCGTATACCCAACTGCAACTAAAGAGTGGTACTGGCTCAATCTCTGCCGAAACGGTGGACGAGGTTGAGCGTGTTGTTGAGGATACGCGTCAGCGTGGGCTGCAAGTCGAAATGGGGGGTGATGTTATACGTCAGGCACCCGATGAGATATTAGGCGTTGGTGAAATTGGTGGCCTTGTCGTTGCATTGATCGTGTTGACGATGACACTTGGTTCGCTGATTGCGGCCGGCATGCCGGTCATTACTGCACTTGTTGGAGTGGGTATTAGTATGGCAGGGCTATTCTCGTTGAGTCAGGTCATTGATATTAATTCAACGACGCCAGTTCTCGCGGTTATGTTGGGACTGGCGGTTGGTATTGATTACGCATTGTTTATCATCAATCGCTATCGAACGTATGTCATGGCTGGATTTAAGCTAGAGACCGCAGCGGCACATGCGATAGGTACCGCTGGTAATGCTGTTGTTTTTGCGGCAGCAACTGTGGTGATTGCACTGGCTGCACTGAGCGTTGTGGGAATTCCATTCATGACTTCGATGGGTCTGGCAGCCGCGGCAGCAATTGCGATTGCAGCGTGTGTTGCAATTACGCTGATTCCGGCGTTGCTTCGGTTGGCGGGATTGCGTATTTTCTCACGCAAGAAGCGTGAAGCAGCCCTGAAGGCACAAAAGAAGTCCGCAAAAGAGAACCATCACGCTGATCGGTCGACATTTTGGTATCGATGGGGTGCTGTACTGACGAGGTACCCATGGGCAGTACTCATCATCGCTGTAGTGGTGGTCGGGGCTATGGCGTTGCCAGTCAAAGATTTGCGTTTAGGATTACCAACTGATGAGTTTGCGGCTCCTACTTCGACAGAGCGTAAGGCGTATGATCTCCTTGCTGAGGGATTTGGCGCTGGGTTTAACGCGCCACTATTGGTGGTTGCGGAAGGACTACCTGAGGTTGATGATCAGGATAGGGCGGCAATACGCGAGCCAGCGTTGCGGGAATTAGACCAGCGTATTGCAACGGCTGCAGCGCAACAACGTGCGGCAATAGAGCAGCAAATGGCTGCTGCGCGAACACCTCAACAACAAATGGCATTGCAGCAGCAGATTGCTGAGGCTCAAGCCAAGGGGGCTGCGCAACGGGCTGCGGCTGAGGCCGAGATAGAACGGCAAGTAGAGCAGTATGCAAACCTGGTGCAACTCAGAAAAGTAGCCGAGAGTATGAGTAAAGAGCTTGATATTGTCTCTGCCGCTCCGGCACTCGCTACAGAGGATGGTACAAATGGGCTGATCCAGGTGATTCCAAAGTCCGGCCCGTCTGATGACGAAACGATAGCATTGATCAGGACGATTCGGGATGCGGATAATCAACAAGAGCTCACTGGGAATACATCAGTTGATTTATCAGTGACTGGATCTACTGCTCTTCAGCTTGATATTGATAACAAGTTAGCCGAGGCCTTGCCGGTTTACCTGTCGGTCATCGTTGGGCTATCATTCATCATACTTGTTATTGCATTTCGTTCTATCCTCGTGCCGCTTAAGGCGACGCTTGGGTTCCTGTTATCGGTGCTGGCAATGTTCGGAGCGCTTGTTGCTGTATTCCAATGGGGATGGTTTGGTATTGCTGATGCAACAGGACCGATCATCAGCTTTTTGCCTATCATTGCAACGGGTATTTTATTTGGGCTCGCGATGGATTATGAATTCTTCTTGGTAACGAGTATGCACGAGGCATATCGTGAAACGGGTGATGCGAAGCGGTCTGTTCGCCGTGGATTCGCTCATGCTAGTAAAGTGGTCGTTGCCGCTGCTGTGATTATGGTAGCTATCTTTGCCGGCTTTGTTGGCAATCACGACTCAACGATTAGAGCAATTGGCTTTGGTTTGGCATTTGGTATCTTTGTTGATGCGTTTCTCGTCCGACTGACGATTGTTCCGGCCGTCATGGCACTACTTGATCGTGCAGCGTGGTGGCTGCCGGGGTGGCTTGACCGCTTCTTGCCGCATGTCTCAATCGAAGGCGAGGATGATCGGTAGGCCAACAGGTTTTTGGACGAGTATTTTGGTATAATAGGAAGACCATGCGACGTCAAGGAAAATACACGCGGCGCGTTACACCTGCTCAGCGGGTGAAACGTCATGCAAAGAGCCGTTTTCGCTGGTGGCGCCGGCTGAGCTGGAAGAAGCGGATTTTATTAGTGGCAACTCCAATTGTTGCACTATTAATCTTGATTCCTATTCTGACGTATTTCTATTTCGCCCGTGACATTGCGGACATGGATCGACTCATGAATCGCAATAATACAGGTATCGTGTTGTATGCATCCGATAATAAGACCGAGATATACAGTACTGGTCGCGCCGAACATCGTGAGCTTTATCCACTCGAAAAGGTAGCCGATCCAGTCAAAAATGCCCTGGTTGCAGCAGAAGATAAAGATTTTTATGAACACGGGGGCTTTTCAATTCTCAGTACGCTGCGTGCGGTTTATGGCTATGCACTGAACGGTGGCGGGAGCTTTGGGGGTTCGACGATTACACAGCAACTCGCCAAGATCACTGTCCTCTCTAGCGAGCGCAGTTTTTTGCGCCAGTATCAGGCGTTTTCGATTGCTGTAGCTATAGAGAACACTTATAGCAAAGATCAAATACTCGAGATGTATTTAAATTCCGTCTACTTTGGCGAGAATGCTTTTGGTATCGAACAAGCTGCAAAAGTCTATTTTGGGACAACGCCTGATAAATTAAACCTCGCACAGTCCTCGATGCTGATTGGTTTGTTGCCTGCACCGAGTCTCTACTCGCCAATTAGTGGTAATCCTGATTATGCCAAAGAGCGTCAGACAACGGTATTGTCACGGATGGTTCAGAATGACTATATTACCGATGAACAGAAAGAGAAAGCCCTTGATCAAAAGCTGAAGTATCAAAAGGTTACTTCAGGAATTAATGACAGTATTGCTCCGCACTTTGCTGAGATGGTCCTCGCAGAGCTATATGAAAAATATGGTGAGGAGACAGTGAACCGTAGCGGCTATCGTGTAAAAACAACATTGGACGCGAAGGTACAAAAAGCATTACAGGAGGCGACCGATGCAAATATGGCGACAATTCGTGCGAATGGTGGTAGCAACTCCGCTTCTGTTGCGATCGATCCAAAAACAGGAGAAGTTCGAGGCTTGCTAGGAAGTTATAACTGGAATGATGAAGAGTTTGGCAAAGTGAATGTAGCACTCGCAGATCGGCAGCCGGGATCCAGTTTTAAACCAATCTATTACACTCAGGCGCTTGCCAACGGTATTATTACCCCAGCCACGGTCCTCGAGGATAGATTAACTGACTTTGGGGGTGGCTATGTACCACAGAACGCTGACCGGCAGTTTCGGGGAAATGTGACGGTACGTGAGGCACTTAACTGGTCACTGAATATACCGGCTGTCAAAGTCATGGAAGAGTTGGGTATTAACGAGTCTATTCAGACAGCAAATCGTATGGGGCTTACATCAATTAATGATAAAAATGATTACGGGTTGTCATTGGCGCTCGGAGCAGCTGAAGTACGCTTGCTTGATTTGACGAATGCTTATGCGGCATTTGCTGATCAGGGTACGCAACATGAGATGTCGACAATCAAAACAATCGAAAGTAAATATAATGAGCGCGTATTTGAGGCAGATGAAGCCAATTCCGAGGAGGTCATGAGCCCTCAGGGGTCATTCCTGATTTCTGATATTCTGTCAGATAATACTACTCGGGCAGCTGTCTTTGGTAATTCGTTAAGCGTGTATGATGCACAAACTGGTGCTGTCAAAAAAGTAGCGGTCAAAACAGGAACGACTAACGATTCGCGCGACGCCTGGACGATGGGCTATACACCCGATATGGCAATTGGCGTGTGGGTTGGTAATAACGACAATACACCAATGACAAACGGTGGTTCAATTATGGCTGGGCCAATTTTTACTCGAGCGATGGGCAGTATTATGGCAGGAGTCGAAACGCAGTTTGAAAAACCCTCGGGTATTGTCGAGCGTAATATCTGCTTTAGTAATCATGGTATCGCCGATCAATCAGTAAATGGCAAGACGTATCGAGAGTTCTTTTTATCGAACGTATTGCCAAGCGAAAGTTGTAGCGTCACGAAGCCAAAGCCATCATCGACACCAAAGCCAACGAAAAAACCAGATACAGCAAAAACGGTTTCTGTTGTACTAAGCGCTAGCCCTGAGGGGGAGTCGGCAGAAGGCGAAAATGTAACGTTCACGGCAACGGTATCTGACACGGCCGCAACGGGGACGATAACGTTTTATGATGATGAAGAAGAGCTGGGAAGTAGTCAGGTCATCAACGGTAATGCATCACTCATCACGCCATTACTGGATGAAGGAACGCATACGATCACGGCTATCTATGTACCGGATGTCAGCGATTTCGAGGAAGCAACTTCATCACCGTTAGAATATACGATAACCGGGAGTGGTAATGGCAATAACAGAGGAGGGTTCTTTAATCGATGATTGCACATGTAGTAGGAGTAGTGGCAGAAAAATTTAACGGATCGTTGATCGTCGATGTTCATGGTGTCGGGTATGAAGTTGCGGTGGCGTTTGGTGACTATGAAAAGGTAATGCTTGATGAAAGTGTAAAGCTCTATACCTATCATCATGTGCGCGAGCAGGCAGAGGAATTGTTTGGTTTTTCGACACTGGCGGCAAAAAAGTTATTTGAACTGCTGATTACTGTTCAAGGTGTCGGACCCAAGGCGGCGCTTGCTATTCTATCCATTGACGAGAGCGAGGCGGTACGTAACGCTATCGCCAGTGGTGATGCAACGTTTGTTGCCCGGGCTGGCGGTATTGGCAAGCGTATTGCTGAACGAGTCGTTGTTGATCTCAAGGACAAGGTTGGTTTGCCGCTACGCTATGACAATAGTGATATCACCGGACTCTCGCAAACGGTGAATCATAGTGATGAAGCACTCGAGGCATTGATGGCGCTCGGCTATACATTGGCAGATGCGACTAAGGCTCTCGAGGGCGTACCAACAGATCTGTCGACTGCCGATCGCGTAACGCAGGCGCTGAAAGTGTAAGTTCGGTTATACTATAAGTCATGGCAATTGAACGAATCGTCGATACATCAGCGCATGATGACGATGCGGATGAGCAGCAAATCGAGGTAACGCTGCGACCGCAGCGGTTTGCTGACTATGTGGGGCAAGAACATCTGAAAAAGAATTTACAACTGGCCATTGCGGCGGCAAAAAAACGCGGCGAACCGATCGATCATGTATTGCTGTACGGTCCGCCGGGTCTGGGCAAAACGACCATGGCAACGGTTATTGCGAACGAAATGGGTGCGAATATTCGCGTAACGGCCGGCCCGGCGATTGAGCGGGCAGGGGATCTGGCGAGTATTCTGACAAACCTAGCAGATGGGGATGTGTTATTTATCGATGAAATTCATCGCCTCCATCGTTCGGTCGAGGAGGTGCTATACAGTGCGATGGAGGATTTCAAGTTGGATATTGTGATTGGTAAAGGTCCAGCGGCTCGCAGTGTGCGGTTAGACTTGCCAAAGTTCACCGTGATTGGTGCGACAACTCGGGCTGGCTCGCTGGCGGCACCGCTACGCGATCGATTTGGGATGACGCATCGTCTAGAGTTTTATAGCGAAAAAGAGATTCAAGAGATTATTACGCGAGCAGCGAAACTACTCGAGAGTACAATCGAGCAGAAAGCTGCAAGTGTACTGGCTGGGCGTTCGCGTTTGACGCCACGTATTGCTAATCGATTGTTAAAACGTGTGCGTGATTATGCTGATGTGAATGGTGACGGTATTATCGATACTAGTGTGACAGCTGACGCTTTGAAGTTACTGGAAGTCGATGAATTAGGGCTTGATCCGGCAGATCGTCGACTACTCGGCAGTATCTTGGAACATTATGGTCACCGTCCGGTTGGCTTGAACACGATTGCTGCATTGACAGGTGATGAGATATCAACCATCGAGGACTTTCAAGAACCTTATTTATTACAAATCGGCTTGATTGAACGTACTCCACGTGGACGACAGGTGACAATGAAAGGCGCGAAGCATTTAGGCAGGGATAATCAGCAAAGCTTGGTATAATCATCGTATGAATAACGATAAGAATGTCGATTATACTCAGCCGGTTGCCTATGATACGAATGGTCGGCCGCTTTATGCTCACCCACCTCAGCAGCAGGATCATGGTAGGCAGAACAAGCAGCATGAGGTTGCACTCAAGCACGCGGTGCACATTGCCCGTGCCGCCGAACCGGTACATCAGGAACTGAGTGAAGTAACAAAAAAACGTCACAAAAAGTCAGTTGCACAATATCCACGGCTTAATCTGAGTGAAGGTGAGTTTGTTGTGTCTGACGTGAGGCGCCATCCCGTGGGGTTGTATCTTCCAATTGGTTTTGCTGGTTTTTTGATCTGCCTACTCTTGGCGGTACTATTTAGCTATCCTGCTCTTTTTCCAACTGGTCGTCCGCCTTTTGCCACTGTTCTGCTGCTTGTTAGTGCCCTCTCGGCGCTTATTGGGTTAGGGGCTTATATTGTATCGTGGGTGTATCTGCGTAATCGTTTGATTTTGACGAATGAAAGCGTCATTCAAGAAACGCAACATACACTATTTGCGCATCATGAACAAACAGTCAGCCTGGGAAACATTGAAGATGTGAGTTATACGCGGCACGGCCTGTTGCAAGTATTTCTGAATTACGGATCGTTACGTCTCAGCACGGAGGGGGAAGAAACGACATATCGGTTTCATTATGTCGAGAATCCAAAACAACAAGCAGCAAAACTGCACAATGCAGTTGAGGCGTTCAAGAACGGACGTCCCATTGTTGGTGACGACTAGTACCGATTATTCGTGTCGGCTTTCTTTGACGTAATCCGCTTCATGTGTGAGGTCAGCACGCAGTGTGTAGCTCTGGCACTTACCTTTCATATCGCAATCCGTTGCGTCGTAATGGTAATTTGGACTTTTGCCCATACTGACAGAATCTAGACGTTTTTGCGTATTTTGATCTGCATCGCCATCTTCGAGTAGCGCCTTTAGCTCTTCTTCGCTCAGTACGTCTTTACCGAGCGTAAAGCCATCTGGATCAGTAAAAAGGTCGGGATCAACGGAAGGAAGGGTAGCGGCGTTAAGTGATGCTGGATAAGCTTGGTGTTCTTTGTAGTAGACCTCTTCTAGGGCATAGTGCATGGCATTGATCGCGGTTTTTCGCTGGAAGTCTTCGTTTGCAGATTGGAGGTTATTGACTTGAACATAGACTAATACTCCAGCGATCGCTAAAACAGTGCCAACGACAAGTAACTCAATGACCGTAAAGCCTGTCTGCGCGTTTTTTCGTGATAAACCCATTAGCACTATTATATCAAATATCGGCTTGGTATAATAAAAAGAACTACTAATACGGAGGAGTACTGACGTGGCAAAAAAAACCGATAAATCAGCCGCGACTGATGCGGGGAGCGGACAAGGTGACGGCAAGCTAAAGGCACTGGGTCTAGCGATGGATCAAATCACCAAGCAATTTGGTGATGGATCAATTATGAAATTGGGTGAAGCGCAGAAAGCTGATGTTGAATTGATTCCATCGGGTGCGTTAAGTCTTGATCTGGCCCTCGGCGGCGGATACCCAAAGGGGCGCATTATCGAAATTTATGGTCCAGAGAGCTCGGGTAAGACGACACTTACCCTTCATGCGATTGCACAGATCCAAAAAGAGGGTGGTACCGCAGCATTTATTGATGCTGAGCATGCACTAGATCCAGCTTACGCCAAGCGGCTCGGTGTTGATACTGACAATCTACTTGTATCGCAGCCGGACAATGGCGAGCAGGCATTGGAAATCGCTGAGACACTGGTTCGCAGCAGTGCGGTCGACTTAGTTGTTGTTGATTCGGTTGCGGCGTTGGTGCCGCAGGCCGAAATCGATGGTGATATGGGTGACAGCCATATGGGTCTGCAGGCTCGACTCATGAGTCAAGCACTTCGGAAGCTAACGGGTATTATTAACAAGTCAAAGACGACTGTTATCTTTATCAATCAAATTCGCATGAAGATTGGTGTGATGTTTGGTAACCCCGAGACCACAACGGGTGGTAATGCATTGAAGTTTTATTCATCTGTTCGATTAGACATTCGGCGTATTGGGCAAATAAAGAGTGGCGAAGACATTGTGGGTAATCGAACAAAGGTCAAGGTGGTTAAGAATAAGATTGCGCCACCGTTTAGGGTTGCTGAATTCGATATCATGTATAACGAAGGTATTTCAAAAACAGGTGACGTACTTGATCTGGCTGTTCAGCATGCAGTGGTTGGTAAGTCTGGTGCTTGGTTCGACTATGCTGACGAAAAAATCGGCCAGGGTCGTGAATCTGTCAAAAAATATCTAAAGGAAAACCCAAAAGTTCTGACGGAAATCGA
>DCYK01000015.1 GCA_002331045.1 Candidatus Saccharibacteria bacterium UBA2112 | reverse complement strand
AGTTCACCGAAGTTAAGGTCCTGCCATGGATTTGCTGTACGCGCTGGCATGACAAGTTCATTCGTAAAGAAATCACCAATACCCGGTACATTACTACCACTGCCTACAATAAGGATTTGTTCAAGTCGACGATCATTAGAGAGGCGTTCATTGTAGTAGCGGATGACTTTCCTGGTTTCGGTCATTATATTACGGAGGGCTGGACGAAGCGCAGCGGTGAGTTTTGCTTGCTTTGGACCTGGTGCAAGACCATTGAGGACTTTTAGTTGATGGGCGTTTTCGAGCGTGACACCAAGTTTCTTTGCGATATCAAGCGTAAAAGTGTTGCCGCCAGTAGTGATACCGCCAGTGATACGCACAGAGCCATCGAGAACGCCAATATCGGTATTTGCAGCACCAATGTCAACGATGACTGTAGGAAGATAGCCGCGCTCATTGGTCTTAAGAACTCTTGCGACAGCATTGATGGCCGGCTCGACAACTGTCGCTGACAATCCGAGTGACTCGCATGCTGCAAGAGTGTTATCAACAAGTTTTCGGGGCACTGCACTCATGATGACAGTCAGTACCTTCTCGTTGCGTTCGATAATTTCGTAATCAATGTATAGCAGAGACATAGGAAGGGGAATATACTGACCTACCTCTATGGCTACAGCATCGTCGAGTGTTTTTTCTGAATCTGCAGGAACGGTGAATGTACGCGAGAATGTTCGTGAGGTTGGAATGCCTATAACAACTCTGTCACTAATAAGATTGCCGACGAGTTTGTTTTCAAGCAATGTCCGCAGGTTCTTGAGGAGGTAGTCATTGTTATCATCAAATGCCTTGCGAATCTGTAAGGGATCAAGATCGATAACACCATAGCCTGTGACGAACTGCTTCTCGAGATCAATAGACATCACTTTCATGTCGGTACTACCGATATCGAGTCCAATGAGTGGTTTGTCTTTGTAGAATAACTTTGTCATGATGCCCACGGGGTTACTTAGCTGTTATTGTATCATGAAAATACTTATGCTCCTAGTATAGGTCCCTACCCTTGAATATTTTGTGCCAGTCCTGCGATTGGACCCATGACGCTTGCGGCAATCAGGCCGACCATACCGCCCATCAGCACGATCATAACAGGCTCAATAATTGAACTGACGCTACCGATTGCGGTATCGACCTCTTCATCATAAAAATCCGCAACCTTAACGAGGACGGTTTCAGTCTGACCAGTCTCCTCACCGACCGAGAGCATTTGAGCGACGATTGATGGATAGAGAGGGTTCTGATCGATAACATGCGATAACTGTTCGCCATTTTTTACCCTGTCGACAGCATCGAGCATGGCCTGCTCATATACGGTATTACCAAGAGCATGTGCGGTAATCGTCATTGACTCAATGATCGATACACCAGCGCCGATAAGTGCCGAGAAGGTACGGGCAAAGCGCGCGACAACTACTTTTCTGATAATCGGACCGACGGCAGGAACCTTGAGAATAAACTGGTGAAAAATCTTCCGGCCAGTTGGGGTTTTGATATAGCGCAAGAAACCAATAACGCCAGCGATAAATACAGGGATGATGATATACCAAAAACTAATGATAAAGCCGCTGAGTGCAAGCATGAATTGGGTGAGTACGGGCAGTTCTGCGTCTTCACCGCCAAGTCCCTTGAGAATATCACCAATTTGCGGAATGACGAATAACATCAATCCAAAAAACGCCAATACAGTAATAACAAGGAGGACCATTGGATACGTCATGGCACTTTTTACCTTTTTGCGTATCGTTGCACTCTTTTCTTGCTGGATAGCGAGTCGTTTAAGGATATCATCTAGAATGCCTGCGGCTTCACCGGCGCGGACCATATTAACGTAAATATCGCTAAAAGTGTCTGGGTGCTTTGCGAGCGCATCGCCAAAACCTGAGCCTCCTTGGACACTATCGATAATATCGACAAGGATTGCTTTGAGGGCCGGACTTTCCGCGTGTTGCTCGAGGGAGCTAAGTGCTCTTAGCAGAGGAACACCAGCACCAATCATGGCACTAAGCTGGCGCGTGAAAATAACGAGGTCATCAGATTTTACTTTCTTTGACTGGAGAAACGAAAGACCCGATGATTTCTTCTTTGCAGGAGTTACACTTACTGCTCGAAGATGCTGTTTCTTTAGTGCCTCAACGGCAGCGGCTTTATCATTGGCACTTAATGTGCCTTTGGTTGATTTTTCTGTTGTGTCAGATATGGCAATGTATTCAAATACGGGCATAGTTTATTCCTTTGTTACGCGCAACACTTCCTCAATGGTTGTGACGCCGCGGAGAGCTTTGATAAGCCCATCGAGCTGCATTGTTAACATACCCTCAGCAATTGCTTGTGTCTGTAACTGTTCGCTAGTTGCATTTGAAGTAATGAGCTTTTGAAGTGATGAAGTATTACTCAGGACTTCATAGATACCGACACGTCCCTTGAAGCCATCATGCTTTCCCGTTTCGTCCTCGTACTCTCCTGGTTTATATAGTGTATGAATGCCATTTTCGTCGGTACTGAGGGGCGCATCGCCTCCGACGCCTTGAGCAGCGGCCTGTTTTTCAAGATCATGAATGTAGCGAAAACCCTGTGAGTTTTGGACGTTAAACATGTTTGTAAGTGCAGATTTTTCCTCTTGTGAAGGAGCGTAGGCAACGCGTGTTTTTGGCTCGAGGCGGCGGACAAGGCGCTGGCCAATGACGGCCCTTACGACACTGGCAATAAGAAACGGTTCAATGTCCATATCAAGCAGACGCGGTAGGCTTGTTGCGGCGTTATTGGTGTGGAGGGTACTAAATACTAAGTGACCCGTTAGAGCAGCTTGAATACCAAGAGCGGCTGTTTCGCCATCGCGAATCTCACCGACCATAATGATGTTCGGGTCCTGGCGAAGGAGGGCGCGAAGGCCATTGGCAAACGTCATTCCCGCTGCTTCGTTTGTTTGTGTTTGGTTAACGCCGGCTATCTTATATTCAACCGGATCTTCGATAGTACTAATGTTTACGTCCGGTTTATTGAGCTCACTGAGGATACTAAAGAGTGTCGTTGATTTACCACTTCCTGTTGGACCAGTCACAAGTACCATGCCGTGTGGTTCTGTCATCGCTTCACTAATAACATCCATAGAATAGCCCCAAAAACCAAGATCGTTCAGGGCAACTGCTTGGTTTGACTCATCCAAGATACGAATAACAACCTTCTCGCCATCGCTAATAGGGAGTGTGCTAACACGCAAGGAGTATTGGTTGCCGGCTACCTTTACTTTGAAGCGGCCATCTTGCGGAACGCGTCGCTCGTCTATTTTAAGGCTGGAAAGAATCTTAATTCGGCTAATGAGAGCTGCATGCACATTGCGGGGGAGACGGTTTACTTCTTTGAGAACACCATCAATACGATAACGAATTTGCACGTATCCTTCACGTGGTTCAATGTGGATGTCGCTGGCATTTGATCGGATCGCATACTCGAGTAGTAGGTTGATTGTCTGAGCGATCGGTGAATCTTCGGCGATATCTTCATCGGAAATTTTTTCCTCTTGCTCTTTTTCCTTATCCGCATCTTTTTGTACGTCAATGACGTCAGAAAGTTCCTTGTTGACGTCACTTCGATAGTTTTCAAGAGCAGCCTGTATGCCGGCATGCGATGCAATGTATGTTCGAACATTCTGCCCGATTTGTTTCTGAATAAAGTCGATTGCCTGGACATCATCGGGGTCTTCCATTGCTAGATGCTGTACGCCATTCTTATCAATACGAAAGAGGATGGCATTGTATTGACGCGCTATACGCTCTGGAATTTTTTCAAGGACATCAGTGGGGATTTCTTTTGGATCGATTTCGACATAGGGAATATCTGCATATTCAGCAAAGAGTTTGGTGAGATTTGATTCATCAAGCATTTTGTGCTCGATAACGAGCTGCTGCAGTGGCTTATGAACACGATTACTCTCTTGCTTGAGGGCTGCTATGTCTTCGTGTGCAAAACGCTTGCTTTGAATAAGCAGTTTTTCTAATGTTTCATTTGATATATGCATAGGGTCCCTTTTCATTGTAAAGGAGAGAACGTGAAAACGCTAGAGCTTTTTAACAGGGGGGACCAGCGGTATAATGAAGAATAATGATACACATTCGAGATGAAGGCATAATGCAATCGTTTGGTGAATATATCGGCGGGCTTCTTCGTGGTGGCGAAGTGATTGAACTTGTTGGCGATGTTGGTGCCGGCAAGACAACGTTGGTTCGCGGAATAGCACGAGGTTTTGGTATAGGTGAAACCATCCAAAGCCCAAGCTTTACGATTAGCCGTGTTTATGATGCTCGAGATGGTTTGTGGTTAACACATTATGACTTCTATCGTTTAGAGCAACCAGGAATTATGGCTGATGAACTTGCTGATACCCTACAAGACAATAAGACGGTAACTATTCTCGAATGGGGCGAAACAGTCAAAAATATTTTACCGATCGATCGACTAACGATAACCATAACACCAGAGGGCGAGACATCGCGATATCTTCGCCTGCATTCGAGTGGTCATTTTAGCAAGGAACTAGAGGGGCGGTTACATGATTTTACTGCTTAATACCTCAACCAGCCTGTGTCGTCTCACGATTATTGATAATGAGGATCACTTTGAGTATGAGTGGCAAGCTGATCGCCAATTGGCGAGAGGACTACACGAGTTCATGCATACCAAGCTACAAAAACACGGTTGGGATTGGCGCGATATTTCAGGCATTGGTGCTTATCTGGGTCCCGGGAGTTTTACGGGACTTCGTATTGGGTTGACAGTACTGAATACGCTTGCAGATAGCTTGGATGTACCTATTGTTGGTGCAGCCGGGGATGGGTGGCATAAGACTGTACTCTTGCGACTAGAAAAAAATGAAGATGATCGCATCCTCTTGCCACAATATGGTGGAGCGGCGCATATTACAAAACCACGTAAATAACTTGCGCACAATGACGAAATGGCGCTACAATAGGTGTAGCTTACACAAGCTCTGAAAATCACTGAATAGTAGTTGCTGTCCACCCCTTTACCAGATGTACTTGATATGAGATGTGACTGCGGGCGGACGCAGGAAGGAACACGCATGATAGAAACAATTATTGCCATCGCAATTGGTACGATTGCTGGTGTTGGCGGCACAGTGACGTATAGTCGCAACAAGCAGGCGAATACACAAAATAAAGCCGAACAAGCTCTTGCAAAAGCACAAGAAAAAGCCAGTCAGATCGTTCTTCAGGCGAAGGATGAAGCGATCCAGTTAGAAAATGAGCGTCGCAAAGAGCTGAAAAAGACAGAGTCGCGCTTAGTGGATCGCGAGACGACGATTGATAGGAAACTTGATGATCTCGATAAGCGAGCAGAACGGCTGCGTGGCCAAGAGGACGAGGTCGATAAACTGAAAGAAGAGATACGCGACATTCGGAAAAGGCAGCAAGAAAAGCTGGAAAAAATCGCCAAGCTTAATAAGGCAGATGCAGCTGACAAGTTGCTGCAGATGACCGAGCGCGACATCAAGAACGACCTAAAGGGATTGATAGCAAAGCTCCAAAAAGATGCAATGGATGATGCGGAAGAACGGGCACAGACAATTATCTTGACGGCCATGGAACGCATGAGTTCAGAAGTAACGGCGGAACGTACGGTGACCGCGATCAAGCTGACTGACGAAGAAATGAAGGGTCGTATCATCGGTAAAGAGGGGCGTAATATACAAGCGCTCCAGCGTGCAACGGGGGTTGATATTCTCGTGGACGATACGCCGGGTATGATTGTATTATCTAGTTTTGACCCAATCCGTCGTCAAGTAGCACGGGTAACGCTCGAGATGTTGATGAAAGATGGTCGTATCCATCCGGGTCGTATCGAAGAAGTTGTGGCGAAAGCGGAGAAGCAGATTCAAAAAGAAGTAAAGCAAGCCGGTGAGGATGCCGCGCGTGAAGTTGGGGTAACGGGTATTCCGCGCGAGATGTTGCAGCTGTTGGGTGAGCTAAAGTACCGTACGTCATATGGTCAGAACGTTTTGATGCATAGTACGGAAATGGCGCACATGGCTGGTATGATTGCCGAGGAAATCGGTGCAGATGTTCGAACGGTAAAGATAGCGACACTGTTGCACGATGTCGGCAAGGCTGTGACGCATAAAGTTGAGGGGAAGCATCACCATATTGGTGCTGAACTAGCGCGTAAATATGGCATGAAGGAAGAAATCTGTCATGCAATTGAGGCGCACCATGATGACGTTGAGGCCACGACGCCAGAGGCACTCTGTGTCCGTGTGGTCGATGCCCTCTCTGCTGCACGCCCTGGCGCACGCAATATCAGTGCCGAGAATTTTGTCGAGCGTATGCGAGATCTTGAAAACATCGCGACTGGTTTCAAGGGTATCGATAAAGCGTATGCGATTAGCGCGGGTCGTGAAGTTCGGGTTATTGTTCGGCCCGAGAGCGTCGATGATCTCTCTGCAATTAAACTTTCTCGTGATATTGCAAACAAGATTGAGTCAACCATGCAATACCCTGGCACGATCAAGGTAAACGTTATCCGCGAAACACGTGCAGTAGAATTTGCAAAGTAGTACTAACAGAAGAGGTAGTGTGAGTTTTCGTCCATTTTTATTACTACAACTACGTCCCGAAGATATTGCCGCTGATGATGAGTATCAGGCATTTCTGCGCAGCACAGGCCTGGATACAGAGCAATTGGTTCGCCTACGCATGGACCAAGGTTTTCCCGACATAAACCTAGATGATTATAGTGGTATCATCGTTGGTGGTGGACCCAGTAATGTCAGTAGTGCAGACGATAAAAAGTATGATTACCAAAAAATGTTCGAGCCAAAACTTAAAGGCTTATTACAGAGAATCATCGATCGGGATTTTCCGTACTTTGGCGAGTGCTACGGCCTAGGGATACTTGCCAGTGTGCTTGGTGGCCATGTTGGAGTAGAGAAGTATCACGAAGATGTCGGGGCTGTAACAGTGAGGCTTTCTGATGAGGGTGAGCAAGACGCATTAACTAACGGATTGCCCGATGAATTTCGCGCGTTTGCTGGACATAAAGAAGCGTGCCAGGAAGTGCCTCCTAATGCTGCTCTTCTCGCCAGTACAGATACCTGTCCGGTGCATATGATTCGGATTGGCCAGAATGTCTACGCAACGCAGTTTCATCCAGAGCTCGATAGTTATGGTCTAGAGGTGCGAATTAATGTCTATCGACACGCTGGCTATTTTCCGCCAGAAGATGCCGACAAGTTGATCGCCATGGGGCACAAGGAGATTGTGACTGTTCCTGCTGAGATTTTGCGTCGGTTTGTCGAGAGATATCAACGATAAAGGCAGTTATTATCACATAAAAATAGCCATCGCAAGGACGGCTATTTTTATGTGGTCGGGGTGAAAGGACTCACCCACGTTTCGCGGGCCCGCGAGTCAGGCAAATGAGCATAGCTCATTTGTGGCGTCGCCTTGCGAACTGCCACCGGCAGTTCTCACCTTCACCCTCACTCCGTGAGGTCGAGTGTTTGAAGCTCATCACCAAACAAAAAAATATCCGCCCAAATGGACGGAAATTTTCTTGGTCGGGGTGAAAGGACTCAAACCTTCGACCTCACGGTCCCAAACCGCGCGCGCTATCAACTGCGCCACACCCCGGTATGCTTGCGCCATTATACCCTATTTTCTGCCATTTGAGAACAGGGGCATGTGCTACAGTAAAAGGATACATGGAAAAACGACATAAACGATACGCCAAAAAGTTGGTGAGCTTTCAAAAAGTGCGCTTTGCAATGGTTGGTTTTATGAATACGCTCGTTGATTTCTCGTTACTATTTGGATTAGTGAGTTTAATTGGGTGGCCAGTATTTTTTGCGAATGTCAGCTCGACATCGGTTGCGTTGTTTTTTAGTTATCTGCTCAACAAGCGGGCGGTATTTGGTGATACAGATACGCATAATACACGGAAGATCATTCTTTTCATAACGGTGACTCTTACGGGATTGTGGGTACTGCAAGGTGTTATACTGATGACCTTCCAGCCAATCCTCGGAATGGCTGCTCACTTTAATGATGAAGCTATTTTGTTTGGTGCAAAAGTCATTGCAACAGCAGCAACAGCTATATGGAATTATCTTTGGTACAGTAGGGTAATATTCAAGAAGTCATCATAACTACAAATTAGCGGTGTTTGAAATCAATGATAACTGGCTGCACGATATCTTGTGCCGTTGTATTAATCGTTGTTTCGGGACCACTTTGCCAGAACCATGAGGTCTCTGATCGAACGAGATGAGTGATCATGCCGCCGCCATTCAGGGTGGCAATAATAACAAAGATACCGAGTATACCAAGTAGGGACGTGGCTCGCCGTTTGAAGAGTGAGGTAAATAGGTGCCGGTACGCGTATGCTAGCCAAATAAAGATGAACGGCATGATGATAAGGAAATAGCGTCCATTGATAGCCACCATGGTTCGTAAGTCTACATAAGACGAGAAGTTGACGTAGAAAAGCGAGGCACCGTACGTGACGATAACGATACCAAGTAGTAGTAGGTAGCGGTTTTTCCTCACGATTGAACGTGAGTAAATGAACGCTGCAATAAGGCCGATTACTCCAACGATGTAGGCTGTGAAGAAGGGGAGTGGAAGTGGTTGTTTGTTCGAGTAGTCATAGTTGATAGCAAAATATAAACGATATAAGAGTCCGTCAATCCAGGCCGGTACAAAAAGCGGTATGGCTGGATTGTGGGGCGGGTTTGTTTCTTGAACTGTTTGTTGGGTTCGATAATCGCGCCCCCATGGACCATACTGAACACATTCACTAATTGGTCGTACTGCGCTACATGTTGGTTCGTATTTTTGATACTGGACAATATTAACACCGTATCTTTCGATAAACAGACCGACACTAATGACAGTCAGGAGCGCGAGAATAAACTGGACCCATGGTTTTTCGTGCTTTAATGACGCAATGATCGCCGATAGTATTTGTTGTCTTTTTTTTGCGCGCAACCACAGGATAACTAGATAAACAATACTAATACCAAAAATAGGCAAGAAGGCGTACTTGACGAGAGAGCCAAAACAGCCCAGGGCAATCAGCAGTGCGAGAGTGCGCGCTGATAGTGTACTCTTGTGTATATCTTGGTCGCTTTTGACGACAAGCCATATAAAGAGTGGAACGATGAGCAGTATTAAATTATCATAATTGATTGTTGCTGCCAAAAAAGGTACGACGGGAATAAGGACAAGTAGTAGTAATGTGAAGTTGGTGAGTTTTCGTGAGATACGCATGTACCTCAATACATGGCGAAAGGCAAAAAGCCCACCAACGAAAAGTGCGATATTTATAAAACGTAAAAAGATAACTTGAATGTAGAAGTTTTCAGTAAAGAGCGAGATGAGTCGATAGGGAAAACTCATGAGGTAATGGAACATGTACGAACCGTACCGAGTAATATCACCATATGCTTCTGATCCGGGTGGATTACTTTGGATAAACGGCAACCATTGCTGGGCGTAGATTTGGATGATACCCAGGTGATAATTTTCGTCAAATGCCATTGGATACTGAACGGTGAGAGCGAACCATAGGGCTTGAGCGATGAGTAGACCGACAATGACGAAGAATGTTTTTGGTGAGTCAAGAAGACGATGAAATAAGGTAAGGATTTTTTGTAGCATTCATTCAGCATTATATTCGAGAGTGACATTCCTGACAACTGACTGTGCGACACTCGGTAGCTACGGTATAATGGCAATATGACAAAAATAATTCCCTATCCGGCACCAGATTTTACCCTCACAACTACAGATGGCAAGACGATATCATTGAAGGATTTTTCGGGAAAGTGGGTCGTACTTTATTTTTATCCGAAAGACGATACGCCGGGTTGTACGGTTGAGGCTTGTAGCTTGCGTGATGCACGGGATGAGCTAGCAGTAATGGGGGCTGAAGTTGTGGGTATCAGCAAGGATGACCCAAGTAGTCACGAAAAATTCAAGGTAAAACATTCATTGAACTTTACGTTACTCAGTGATCATGATGGAAGCGTCATCACTAGTTATGGAGCTTGGGGTAAAAAAATGTTTGGTCGTGAGGGAATCTTGCGTAAGACGTTTATCATCGATCCCTCCGGAATGGTGCAGAAAGTATATGGACGGGTGACGCCCCTTGGCCATGGCGAGCAGGTAATCAACGAATTAAAGATGTTACAAAAACATGACACGTAGACGTGATATCCACCGTGTGACGTGCAAGTGTGTACTTTTTAGCCCGGATGGCACGAAAGTACTTGTTGTTGATTATGGTGGCGATATTGCCTACGGACTTCCTGGTGGCCACATTGATGAGGGCGAATCTCCAGACATGGCAATGGCGCGCGAACTATTTGAAGAATTAGGGGTTGAAGGTCTTACTCTAGAACACACAGATTTTGATATTCATCACAACGGCAAAATTATTTTAGGATATAGAGGTGTTCTCGATCCTGATACAAAACTCGTACCACAGGCGGAGGAGATGAGGGATGCTCTATGGGTCAATGTTGACGACATAATCAATGACAACGTCGCCGTACCCTCTTATAAAAGGTTCATTGTTGATTACTTGCCAAATCGTTAACGTGGTCGTTTACGTGCATGCTCACGAGCAAGGTCAGCAAATCGGTCATCAATCGTCTGTGGCTTGAAGGATCCGTATTTTTTTGTGGCAGCTTGTTTGATGAGCCAGTCAGCAATGGCGGGATTTTTAGGTAGTAAAGATCCATGCATATAACTACCGATAATGTTTTTCCAGCAAGCACCTTCGGAGTTGTCCTGATCATTATTTCCCGCTCCACGCTCGACGGTACCGAGTGGTAGTGCACCTTCATGGAGAAATGTTTGCCCGCTGTGATTTTCGTATCCAATAATTTCACCGAATGTGTCGCTTTGGATCGTTATATTGCCAATGAGGCGCTTTGATTTGGCGACTGTCTCGATATCGAGGATACCAATACCGTTGATAATGTGGCCATCATGAGTTTGGAAAAATGTACCGAACAACTGATAGAGTCCACAAATAACAAGCATTGGTGTGCCGTTGTCGGCCAGTGCTTTTAGCTGTGGTCCTATTGTATGAAGATCTGCCTGGATCTTGTCCTGTCCACTATCCTGTCCACCGCCACCGACGACAATATCGACGTCACGCGGGAATGTATCGCCAGGATTATAATCAATAATTTTTACTTTGTAACCATGCCATTGAGCTCGTCGTTTCAGTACCAACACATTACCCCAGTCACCATAAATATTCATATCTCGTGGATATAAATGAAGTATCGTCAGGCTTTTAGTGGATTCACTCATCCGATCTCCTTTACCTCTGCAACTTTGCTAAGCTCGCGGCGGACG
Source organism: Candidatus Saccharibacteria bacterium UBA2112 (assembly GCA_002331045.1). Taxonomy (GTDB): domain Bacteria; phylum Patescibacteriota; class Saccharimonadia; order Saccharimonadales; family Saccharimonadaceae; genus UBA2112. The sequence goes on along the minus strand of DCYK01000015.1, from coordinate 3,402 downwards.
GCAAGCATTGCAGTATAGGTGCAGTAGATACGTTTTGGTTTGCCATCTGCTGCATGTAAAAAGTTTCTCAGAGCGCGACGTATATCCGTATCAACGTGCGATAGATTAACGTCATCATACTGAAGACGGAGTGCCATGTCGTACGCTCTTGTACCGCTGAGTTCGAACACACCGTCTTTCTTGAGGCTGTCAAAGTTAACATCCCATAGCCAGCTCATATCTCGTCCGTCGGCATAGTCATCATTGATTGCAATCATTGTCGCATAGCCTTTTGGGTTGAACGACTGGAGTCCAAGGCGAAATCCACTTGGGTTTTTTACCAATACGAGTTGGCAGGGCTGACCACCGACAGTGATGTTCTCGCCGCGACCGAATGCTGGGGTGACGTTGGCGAGGGCATCGAGCATAGCCGCCTCGTTAAAATCATCTCCTGTGATTTGGCGACATAAGGCGACTGCGCCGACGGCGTTGAGGATATTATAGATGCCATTAAGTTTTAGTGAGATTTTTTTGGCTGTATCTCCATATGAAAGTGTTACTTCCTGACCTTCGATCGCCTCCAGGCAAGTATCATCGTCGAAGGTTGGCGTCTTCTTTGTACTATCCGAGCGAGAGTGCATGTCGTCATCGGAAGGAAATTGCGCAATGAGATCAGTACTCACTCCAAAACTACTGATGGGTGCAGTAATGTCGCGAAGGAATGTGTCACTGACAAGTCGCGGATCATCACGGTTGAGTACGATACCTTCGGTTGTTGCTTGTGCAATGCGATGGAGCAGCTTGGCTGTATGATCGATTTCTCCGAAGCGATCTAATTGGTCGCGCATGACATTGAGGAGCAGGCAGTGGCGAGGCCTGACTTTCTCGGCAAAATGTACTGCATGTGCCTCGTCCATCTCGAGTACGGCAACATCAGCGCTTAGGTTGCCTCGAGCATTCATGTCTGCAAGGAGGGCTGCAGCAACACCACGGCTGAAATTACTGCCTGTACGGTTCGTAAAGACGCGCAGGCCTTGGCTTTCCAGAAGTTCGACTACCATTTTAGTAGTGGTTGTTTTGCCGTTTGTGCCACTGATAATAACGACTCCATGAGGTAACTTTGCTAATGCGCTAGTGACAAAGGATTTGTCGATCTTTTCCACGACAAGTCCCGGAAGTGCCGAGCCGCTACCACCGCGAAGGCGAGCAACGCGTCGGATAGCCTTTCCCATGAGGACACTGTGTATCTTTGTCATATCTATCGCCTATTATACCGCACACTTCGGTGGTACAATATGGTTATGCTGTTGATCACAAGTCTTTTTCAGTGGTGGTACGGTGACGGTATACGTGAACGTTTGCGTATTATTTCAGGTCGGTTAGAAAGTTTGATCGATTACTTTTCTTTTGGGCTGCTCATCAAGACGCTCTTTTCACCTTATCGGCAAATATCTGCCGGCAGTGTCCAGGGTTCACTCGAAGTGAAATTTCGCGCAATGATAGATAAGTTATTCTCGCGAGTAATAGGAGCATTTATCCGTCTTATTATTTTGACGGTTGGGGCTGTTGTACTGGGTTTTATGGTGACATATAGCGTGTTGGGCCTGGTGGTTTGGGGCTTAGTGCCCTTTTTCCCAGTGATTGGCGTGGGACTCATGGTGATAGGATGGACGGGATAGTGGACAAAACTAGTACGTATACGTATCAAAGTGTGAGAGCAGCGCAAGCGCGACTTGGTGTATTGCTATCACGACCATTAATCTTTTTGCTCGTCGTAATCACACTAGGGTTGTTATTTGGTGGGCTTGTATTGGTTTTTGTCGCCCATGTAGCAACTGGGTGGGTGGTTATCGGACTGTGTGCATTGCCAGTCATGCTTCTTGAGTGGCATCGAGGAGAACTGCAAGAGCCAAAGTTTATTGATGGATCAGTAGATGGTCTGTTGGCGGGGGATATATTAGGAATGTTGGGTCGTAATCCTACGCCAAAAGAAATCGCCCAAGCGGCTGCGCAGGTACAGGGCGGGTTATTCTTTGCGGGGCGCTTTGGTATTACTCGCGGCTTTCTGGATAATATTACATCAGACCAACCTGCTGACAGTGAGGCGATTTGGCAGAGTGCACTTGCGATTCGCGAGCAATCTGGCAGTGAGTTTATCTCTGGGGCCGTGCTGGTTGTTGCAATTATTGATAGTTATGCAGACAGAGATTCACTACTCGCTCATATGAAGCTTGATCGCGAAGATCTGATCAGCGGTATCCACTGGTATGAGCATTTGCGCGTGTTAATCAAAAAAAGTAAACGGGCAATGAGGACTGGAGGGATCGCACGTGATTTTGCATTTGGTTATATTCCACTTCTCAAACGTTTCGGGCAAAATTTATCTGAACATGTCGGTGGAGGAGCTCATGTCGAACTAGAAGCGCACCAGAAGGCGCTCGATCAATTGGTCGATACTTTCAGCACCGGTAGCCGCCAAAATGCTGCGTTAGTTGGGGCGGCTGGCGTTGGTAAATCGACATTGGTGCGTGCATTTGCCGAAAGGCTGATGGATGCAGAGGCGCACGTGCCATCCAACCTGAAGTTCCGTCAGGTCTTCATGCTTGATTCGGCAGCACTCATTGCAGCAGCTCCTGGTCGCGGAGAGCTTGAAGGGCTCGTGATGCGTGTTCTTGGTGAAGCGCATAGCGCAAAAAACATTATTATCTGTCTTGATAATGCTCAGTTATTTTTTGAGGAAGGTGTTGGATCGGTTGATCTGACAAATGTACTTTTGCCTATACTTGAGGGTGGTGCACTACGTATTATTCTTACAATGGATGAACAGCGACTACTCCAAATTGGTCAACGAAATGCTGCATTGATGAATGCCCTTAACCGCATTACTGTTTCACCGGCAACACGCGACGAGACGATCACTGTTATGCAAGATCAGTTATTGTATACCGAGTATCAGCGTAAAGTAACATACATGTATCAGTCGATTAGCGAGGCGTACAGATTGAGTGAGCGATACATCCATGACCTTGAAATGCCAGGACGGGCCTTGAAGTTACTTGAAAGTGCAGCAGGCTATAGTGAGAATGGAATGGTGACAGGTAATTCTGTCCAGCAGGCAATCGAACAGACGATGGGGATTAAGATTGGCGTCGCAAAGGGCGAGCAAGAGCGCGAAACACTTTTAAATCTTGAAGATCTTATCCACGAACGAATGATCAATCAGACGCAGGCTGTGCAGGTGGTGAGTGACGCACTTCGTCGGGCCCGAGCGGGTGTTCGTAACGAGAACCGTCCTATTGGTACATTTCTCTTTTTGGGCCCGACGGGGGTGGGCAAGACGGAATTGTCAAAAGCACTTGGCGATGTGTACTTTGGCGGTGAAGATCATTTGATCCGGTTGGATATGAACGAGTATGTTCGTAG
>DCYK01000011.1 GCA_002331045.1 Candidatus Saccharibacteria bacterium UBA2112 | reverse complement strand
GCAGGACCTTAACTTCGGTGAACTGCCCCAGCCTGCAAAGCAGTTTCGTTCACGCTATATTAGCGTCGCCGGACTCGCAAGTGTTGGAAAAGAGGATGTCTGGCAATGATTAATCTTCTCCCGAACGACGTCAGACAAGATATCAAGGCAGCTCGCATGAATGTCATTTTACTGCGTTACAATATCGTTACCTTTGCAATTGTTCTCATTATTATTGGACTCTGCCTCGCTTTTTATGTGTTCCTTAGCGTGACACAGTCATTTGCTGTTACTAATAACCAAGAGAACCAAGAAAAGGTACAAGAGCTCAATGACGTAAAGGCAGCAGCAGACGAATACCGAAAAAACCTAGCGACAGCAAAGAGTATATTTGACAATTCTACGAAATACACCGAGGTCGCTATCGCAATCACAAAACTACTACCTAGCGGCGTCGTGCTTGATCAACTCAATATTACTGAAAGTAACTTTGGCGAGCCTGTACAGTTTGCCGCACATGCAAAGTCATTTGACCATGTACTCAAGCTTCAGTCAAACTTTCAGCAATCCGAACTATTCTCGGAACCATTCATCCAAAATCTTTCTAATGGTGCCGGTGGTGGCGGAGAGGGATCTGACTCCAGCGGCTCTACCGATTCTAGTGGATCAAATAGCGCTTATCCGGTCAGCTTCACGATTAGCGCCCGACTCAATAAGGTGGTAGGGCAATGGTAGAAAAACAACTCAAGGCCCTCACGCCCCCAAAACTCCGCATCATACTCATTGCTATGATGGTACTTCTTCTGGTCGCAGGTGGTGGTATATTCTGGTACTTGCGTTCACAACTTGTTAGTTTCGCCCATGAGGTACACGAGGCAGATATCGCTGCCGAGGAAAGCAATGCTAACATTACCCAGCTTCAAAATCTTCAACGAGTACTTGAGAAGAATGAAGTTGCTATTAATAGAGCAGATCGACTCGTGCTCGACAGTAGTCTCGCCACCTACCAGGACACGCTCATTAATGAAATCACGACATTCGCCGAAAAGTCTGGCCTCAAGGTATCTTCTTTTTCATTCAATCCTTCCGGAGACAGCTCGGCAAACGTCGCTGGCATCAAAACGACCACCGTGACAGTAACCTTGAGTGATTCGGCTAGCTATCGTGAAATTATGGAGTTCATGCATTATATCGAATACAGCTTGATACGGATGCGCACCGATGGGCTTGCTATGACAAGTGGGTCAAGCGGGAGTGACAAGTCTGAGCTAAATATATCGTCAATTTCATTAGAGGTATTTATCAAATGAATCTACGTCCCCAGCTATTCACAAACTTTCTAAAACGGCATCATCCTGTTATTTTTACAGTAATTGCCCTCCTTATCCTATCCGGAGTTATCCTCTCGCTCTATCTAGTGATCGACCAGACACTCAACCAAGATGCGCAACCAGAGGCAGACATTAGTAGCGATTTTGACGAAAAGACAATCGAGAATATTCGACAATTACAGACAAGTAAGGACGCGAAGTCAACCCTAGAGCTTCCCTCTTCTAGATCGAACCCTTTTACCGAATAGCCCAGTCATTGGTATACTATAATTATGCTTGTCAGCGAATCACAACTTATTGATCTACCTATCATGAGTCTGCAGACAGGCAAAGAGATCGCTCGAACAGAAAGCGCGATCATTAACCCGCACAATTTATCAATCATTGCCTATCAAGTCAGCGGTAAACAGTTAGATTACGATCCATCCTATCTCCGCATCGCTGACGTACGTGAAATTGGTTCTGTTGGAATGATCGTTAATGACAGTGATGAACTCGTCGTCGATGATGATATAGTTTCTGAAAAGCCAATCTATGAGATGGCATATGAGCTGAAAGATAAGCCAGTTATTAACGAAGATAAGAAAAAGATTGGCAAAGTCGAGGATTACATTGTTGAAGTTGACAGTTTCGTCATCCAACAACTCGTGGTACGGCGCCCCCTTCTGCAAAGTTTCCACAACGATGAACTAGTTGTTCACCGGGGGCAAATTGCTGAAGTGACCGATGACATGGTCATTATAAAGTCAGGGAAGCACAAAACAGGAGCAAAGACGCGCCACAACAGGCAATACGCCAACCCATTTCGCCAATCATCGCCACAACCAGAGGCAATTAGATCGAAAGATTAATCGCTACTACTAGCTAACGCCTGTTTAATGTCGTCATACGAAAATCCCTGACGAGCAAGGTAGGCAACAAGCTTCTGTTCATCAGTATATTTACCAGCTTTTTTGATAATTATTTTTTGTAGCTCTTCAGTATCATTTCTACTAGATTCTCCTAGGCATTGCTCAATGATAGTTTTATCAACACCTTTCGCCATTAGCTCGGCTTGTAGTTTGCGCCGACTCGTACCTTTGCGCTGATTGCGATTCTCTACCCAAAACCGAGCAAACTTTTCATCGTCGATATAACCCTTTTCGACCAAACGATCAAATACACGCTGAGTTACTCCTTTGCTGACACCTTTTCGCTCTTTCAGTTCACCCGTTTGTCTACTCTTGTATTTTTTACTCAGTGTCTTGCGATATAGGTAGTCTCGCACCTCGCGCGACGAATGTGGCCGCATTAAACAGTATTCCAATGTACGAGCATAAAGTTTACCAAACTGACTCTCCGTCTCAAATTCAGCAAGCTCTTGTTCGGTATACTCCTTGCCGACCCTTATCCCTAAATCACCGATCTGAAAAATGTTCAAACTAAACCGGTATTTTCCATCGACCATCACGTTCACCCGGTTCGGATCTTTTTGCTGTGCAGTGATTGCCGTTATCTTCATTATATGATGCGCCTGAGGTTCATCAGTAGCAGTGCAAAATATGGGTCACCATGGGGAACTATCTTATTCTTGCTCGTATCTGATATGCGTTCCTGAAATTCTTCCAAGGTAACCCATTCTAGACTCTCGACTTCTCCGTCCTCAAATCGAAACTGTGCATCATTGGTTAGTTTATAGAGATATACCCAATCAAACTCCGTATCACGGATTGATGCACGAAGGCTGAACACAAAATAGAGGTCATCTGCATTAATGCCCAAACCTACCTCTTCTTCAGCTTCACGGACTGCAGTCTCGATAGGTGACTCGTTAGCGTCAATGTGTCCAGCAGTAGAAATATCATAGTAACCTGGCCATGATTTTACTGATGCTGAACGTTTTTGGAGAAGTAGTTCCGTCGTACCGTTATTCTCTCGCCATATCCATACGTGTGACGCCCCCACGATAAGTGATGGGTTTTTATTAATTTCTCCTTTGTCCGCAGAATGACCCGACAGTGAAGCCCCGTTATTTGAATAGACTTGCCATGGTTCGTTATGCATAAATCTCCTACTTCCAAGATCTTTTATTGTTTTTTTCTTCCTTCGAACGCAGAGCCTCGTCAATATCAATATCGAGTTTATTCGCGACGACAGAAAGCAGCCAGAATATATCGGCAATTTCGTGCTTTAATTCCAACCGGTCAGAGTCTGTCGCACTCTTGACGCCCGTCACTGGCCGCAGCGCTTTTGCAAGTTCACCAACTTCCTCGACCAACAAGATAAACTTGTCCTGTAAGGACTCGTCAGCAAATCCACGCTCGATTATCTTTTGCTCGATATACGCCTGCCACTCAGTGAGCGTAGCGTCGGTTCTCGGTCCAGTTGTCACCTACACCTCTTCTTCAGCTACTTTGTCGCGAACTTTCTTTTCGATTTCCGTCAGAACTTTTGGG
>DCYK01000023.1 GCA_002331045.1 Candidatus Saccharibacteria bacterium UBA2112 | reverse complement strand
ATGAGGCGGTTTCTCAAAGAGGTGATAATAGGAGTGGTACTAATAATTGTAGCCATTCTTGCCCTCATAGCTACCGGAGCGGGAATCGTGGAATTATGGTGGTTTCTGTGGGCGTAAAAAAACGCAATGTCGGGCACCCCTGGGCAAAGCCGCTTTGCGGTACTTTGCCTAGGGGTTATTCTTTTCGCGGTTTGCTTTGACCTGTTTTTCATCGATAAAACTGAATTTTATCGGAGTGCCGGCATAGTTGTACGCTTTGCGAATAATTCGCTCGAGGTAACGTTTATATGACCAGTGAACATGCTTGAGGTTGCTGCCATGAATGACAAACCATGGCGGTGTTGTATCTGTCTGGACGATGTAACGAAGCTTTGGGTGGGTGTTTTTGAGTCCAGCTGGCGGATGTTCTTGGGTTGCACGTTGTAGCAAGTCATTGAGAATGCGTGTTTTTGTTTCCTGCTTGCGGCGACTGTCGATATCGAGCGCTAGTTCAAATAGTTTGGTAACGTTCTGACCGGTAATGGACGAGGTAAAGACAAGCGGGGCCCATGGTGTAAATTTGAACGAGCGAGAGATTTGCGGCGCCAAGGCATCACGGGTGTATGCATCCTTCCCTTCGACGCTGTCCCATTTACTGACGACAATTATCATGCCCTTCCCTGCCTCATCGATAATGCCGGCCAGACGTTGATCTAGCTGCGTATTGAGTTCGTTTACGTCCATCAGCAGCAGGCAGATGTCAGATTCTTCTATTGCCTGCAGGGTACGCAGAACGCTGAACTTTTCGATACCAACTTCTTGCTTACCTGGTTTTCGCATACCAGCCGTATCGAGTAATTCAATAGCACGTTGTTGATATCGTACGCGAACACGATTGACGTCGCGTGTGGTGCCGGCAATGTTTGCTACGAGCGCTTGTTGCTTGCCAGCAAGTGTGTTGAATAGATGGGATTTACCAACATTTGGTCGACCGATCAGGGCGATACGCAAAACATCATCGGCTGGTTTTTCGGTACGCGGTGGAATGTGATGGACAATCTCGTTTAATGCATCAGTGATACCACTCTTGTGCTCGGCACTTGTACGAATAATGGTTTTAATGCCGAGACGCTTGAACTCATCATCTGGTAATCTCTCGCGGAGGTCTGCTTTGTTGGTGATGAGAATAACTGGCTTTTTGCTACGTAGTGCCTTTTTGGCAATCTGACGATCGCTGTCGCTCACGTACTGCGTACTGTCGATGACCATCAAGATGACATCGGCGGCCTCTACTGCTTCGCTAATTTGTTCTTGGATTGTTGCCTCGAACTCATCCTCAGCGGACTTCAGCCCGGCTGTGTCCACTAGCCAGAATTGATGCTTCTTGTACTCTACCTTGCCCAAGACGCTATCGCGTGTCGTTCCGGCTTCGCGAGCGACGATAGCTTGTTGGCTGCGCACCATACGGTTAAAGAGCGAACTCTTGCCGACGTTCGCTTGACCAATGATTGCAACAGTAGGAAGTTTGCTTGCCATAATCTATTTATTATAACAGAGGTAGTAACTATTGACAATAATAAGAATTCATTTCTTTGAAACTATACGAATGCTTCCTGATGGCAAGTCGTTGAGACGATAGGGGCCAAATGTTGTTCGATGAAGTTTCGCAACAGTGTACCCGAGCGCGGCAAAAGTACGGCGAATCTGTCGGTTTCGTCCTTCGCTCATGATGACGGTCCATTCAAGACGATTGTCGGATTGCCCTTCCAGCGTCAGGCGACTTTTGCCGTCATCAAGGTCAATCCCAAAGTCATTAATCATCTGCTGATGTAGTGGTTGGAGCGGTTTGTCGAGTGTGACATCGTACTGTTTGATTTTTTGAAAGCTTGGATGTGTCATCTGGTGAGCAAAGTCGCCATCATTTGTTAAAAGCAGTAACCCACTGCTGTCGCGGTCGAGGCGACCGACTGATTTGAGAGTGTGATATTCGGCAGGCAGCAAGTCATAGATTGTTTTGTCGTCCCCTTGAGCTCGACGAGAGCAGACGTAGCTAATCGGTTTATTGAGTGCTATATACGTAAGTACAGTGTCTTTCTTGATTGGTCGACCATCGACTTCAACGAGATCATGTGCAGTTACTTGTGTACCATTGGTTGCTGTCTCGCCATTGACTGTCACGCGGCCGTGTGTGACAAAATCATCAGCTTCACGCCGGGATATGCCGGCGTGAAGCGCAATGTATTTATTTAGCCGTGTCGTATCGCTATTCACATCAAGTATGATAGCATGCTAGGGCTAGACAGCTGGTGGTGTTCCGGCACCAGGAGTAACGGGTGGCTTCTCTTCGCCGCCGTCAGGCTGTGGAGCCTCTGGGGCTGGTGCCTCAGGAGCTTGTGGCATAGGTGGAACTGAAGGTGCTTCAGGGGCGGGTACCTCTGTTGCTGGTGCTTCTGGTGTAGGTGCTGTCTCTGGAGCAGCTGGTGCCTCAGGTGTCTCTGGCATAGGCGGCATGCTTGGTGCTGTCGGCTCTGCTGGTGGCATAGATGGTGCTGTCGGTTCGCCTACAGGTGATGCGCTGTCATTTTGTGGCTGCGGCGCTGCACCTGCGTTTGGATCTGTCGCTGGGGTTTGTTGGTCTGATGGATTCATAATACTTTCTCCTAAATTAGCTGGTCTTTGAGACGAGAATGGTGCCGTTGGTTGTGGCAGTGATGGCTCGCTCTCGAGTTCTGTTGGTTGTGGTGGTAGCGGTCCCGGATCATCACTCTCAGGCGATGGTGTGGCAGTACTGTCGGTAGTGTCAGTTTTTGCCGGGGATATCTGATCGCTGTCGTCTGTAACTACTGAAGTTGACGCCTCCTTTGGATTATCACTATTGTTATTCACTGGGGAATTATCTGACGATTGCTCACCTGAGCTTTCGTCCTCTGCACTACTGTTCGAACCTTCCGAGGTATCCTCATCGGGTTCAGCACTACCTTGTGGAGTGGCTACATCGCCGTCATCTGACTGCTGCGGTTTATCATCTGAAGATGGAGTATCACCTGGCTCCTCCGGCTCGGGGGTCGTTGTCGATGAGGGTGTGGTATTTGTAGATGGTGGTACTGTTGTTTGTGTCGCGTCAGACTTGTCGCCAAGAACTTCGTGGACAGTACGAACAACATCCTCAATGCCAACTTGAGATTTTACTAAGTATTTATCGGCACCAAGCTGTTCGCCCCTTGTGCGCTGATCGTCGCTACTTAGGGCGGTCATCATGATAACTTTGATATTTCGCGTTTCGGTAGTGCTGCGGAGAATGTCTAGCATATCGAAGCCGCTAATTTTTGGCATCATGACGTCACTGATAATGAGTTGTGGTTTTTCTTTGATTGCCATCGCAAGGGCTTCTTCGCCGTCGCCAGCAGAAACGATGTCAAATCCCTCTGCCAAAAGACGAACGCCATAAATTTCGCGGAGGCTCTTGTCATCTTCGACTAGTAATATTTTTGCCATATATTCCCCATTTTACTAAAGCATGAATGAAAATACTATAGTCCTTATGTTTTTTGTTGTGGCGCCGGTGACGAGTTGATTATCTGTTGTGGCTGCGGTGATACAGGAGTGGTTGGTGTTGGCTGTGGTTGGGGGTTATTGGTGTGTACAGGGCCCGGGGATTGCTGCTGAGTTGGTCGGACAGAAATCGGTGTCTTGATGGGCTGTAACGTTGGAGCTGCGGTTGGCTGACTCGGTGCTGCTAGCGGAGATCGTTGTGGAGGTGTGTTGCGGGGTGGCACGGCGAGTGATGGTGGAGATGTGGGTCGGGCTGTGACAGGTGGTGGCGCCGGTGAGCCGGAAGGGGCTGCGGCTGCTGAGGGTTGCTGCTGAGGTGTCTGTACTGTACCTGATGGTTGTGGCTGAGGAGGTTTTGTCTGTTGTGGAGTGGAGGGTGGTGTGGCTTGTGTAGGTGACGTTGATAGGCTGTGGATTGTATTCTTTTTGTTCATGATAATGGGCGTGGCGAGTGCTTCTTGACGGTGTTTTTCAGCTTGCGAAGATGTATTCTCTACTGGTTGCGCTTGTGTCGCGGCTTCAGCTGCTTTTACCTCTGATGCTTGCAGAAGGCGTTGAGCTTCCTCGTGGGGAATGCGCGGTAGTTCCACGAAGAACGTGGATCCCTTTTTGTATTCACTTTCCACCCAAATTCGTCCTTCCATGGACTCAACCAGCCGACGACAGAGATATAGTCCAAGGCCGGTTCCACCGATTTCGCGCGTATCGGTATTGTCGACTCGGTAAAACTTTTGAAAGAGATGAGGAATATCTTCGGACGGGATTCCTATGCCACTATCGGCAATACTGACGACAGCGTGAGTATCATCTCCTTCGACATTGATGATTACTTCTCCCTGCCTCGTGTATTTGATTGCATTCTCGACAAGGTTGCCGAGTACTTCGCGCAAATGGTCGGCGTCAAGATTCACATAATAGACTGGTTCAAGGTTTTTGAGTCCCCCATCTGTTATTCGAGCGACTGGCTTGAAGAAGAGGCGCAATTGTTTTTCATCGGCCTTTGGCTTGAGTCCGTCGATAATGTTTTCTGTAAACTGCACCAGGTCAATCACTTTTGGATTATTTGACAAACGTCCATCATCGGCTTTGGTGACATCCAAAAGATCTTGGAATAATCGTCCTAGATGTTGTGCAGATTCATGAGCTTTGGTAATAAACTGGCGTGCTTTGTCGTCAATCTTTGCCGTCGAAGGATTGAGGGCGAGTCCGAGGTATCCTTCGATTGAAGCGACAGGGGTACGCATCTCATGACTTGCGGTGCTAATGAACTCCGCCTGGGCGTTTTCCTCTGCCTGTTCTTTGGTGATATCGCGAAAGACGATGATTGCGCCGGAGCCAATATGCCCAATCGGCGAGATAATAAGTTCGATACTCCTTTTTTTACCGGAACTTGTCTGAAGCTGCAGATCACTGCGACGAACGGTCTGATTGGTGGTCAGTACCTGAAAGACTGGGTCGTTTGATTTGTCCATCTCCTCGCCTTTTTTTGTGAGTAGTTGGAGAACGGATTTATAGCTGAGATTAAGCGCATCTTGATGCCCCCACCCTGCGAGCCGCGTTGCAGCGGGATTTATGAGTTCTATCGTTCCTTGATTATTAATAGCGATAACCCCATCACTAATGGCGCTAATCACCAGATCTGACTTGTTTGCAATCTGGTCTAGCTCGTTTGCGAGATCATAGTAGGCCCGTTCTTTTGTTCGTTCGTTATTGGATTTGCTGTGCCACAAGACAAAACTCACAAGAAGTGGTAAGTATCCTGCGAGTGTGATACCAACAATGAAATCTCCGTTTAATTGTTCTTCGACGCCTACAAATCCAGCGTATCCGGTGATAACTAGAATGAGCAGACCAACCACCCATATACCGAACGTGCCGCTGAATATTGCTGTGATCATCCATAGTGCGAGAAATGGTGCGGCACTAGCATGAGGCTGAATGTTTAGGACGCCAACTGCGCCTAGTAAGAGAATATACGCAATCAGTGCCGTGGCAACGCGAAGACGATACATTTTTTCGGGGATGAGGGTATACGAAATAATCGCAATACCCATACTTACCGAACTAATGGCAATTGTGGTGACACCGAGGGTAAAATCAGAGCTTAGCTGTACGCCGCTGTTGGCCCCTGCCCAAGCGGAAAGCCCAAGAATGATGACATTAATCAAAACAGTCGCTTCGCAAACGCGGCGATGCCAAAACGGTGTTAATGTCAGTGATTTTATATGATTGCCTTCCCTTTTCTTCTGACAGGCCAGAGCTATCGACCGTTTTTAAAGCGATATAGACACCACTTATGAGGGTGTAGTAGCTCAGGCATTATTATGAGCGATTCTTTGGATGAACACAAGCGTTTTCGGTTTGTTCATAAATGCTTATGTATACAATATTATTGACATATAATAAATATTTTGTTATATATAACTAAATATCATTTTTTGGGTGGGCGCCAAGGTAAAGGAGTGTTGTTCAATGGGTAGCCTGCTCAAGCGTATTTCAAATGTGTCTTTTGCACTGCTGTTTGCAGTGTTTTCTATTAATTTAAGTGGAGTGATGACGATTCATACGGCCTTTGCTGCGAGCAACAACGGAACGTTGCAAGTGCACGAGCAAGGTACGCCTGATGGTCAACCAAGCAATAGTCCAAAGGTGTGTACCTTTAACTTTGAAGTATTTGGCGTAGATCCTAGTCAAAGTGGTGACATTACAATTGAAGGACAAGGCATGACACCAGGCGGTGTCTACTTGACGGTACCTATTACATCTGACGTAAGTGGTGATGGTGCATCGGCTTATGTTAATGATGGTGGTACTTATTCATTAGCGGACGGTCATTACAAGGCGACCCTCGATAATAAATTTGGTACTGATCCGGGTGATAAAGCAAAAAGTAAAGTGTTTAAGGTGGAGTGCGGCGGAGCTTCTGATCCTGCTGCGCCGACTTTCACTGATGAGTGCGGAACGGCTAATGACACCATTACTATTCCTGATGCAAGTGACGGTACATACTATCGAATCAATAACGCTCTTTGGCTTATTCCTGGCACGTTTGCCGCAAGTGGTACGAAGACAGTAACGCAATACGATGGTAACGGAACATGGTGGACATCAGCTGATGATACGCTGTTGGGTGAATGGTCATATACTTATACGGATGAGCCATGTACTGTACCAGTCGAACCAACATTTGTCGACGAATGTGGCACTGATAATGACAGGCTCATTATCCCCGCTTGGAGTCACTCTAGTGAATACAGTTACTGGTTCGATCTAGGGGCGATTGACCTCCCTATTGCTAGTGGTACGTATGATGACTACCTAGGTCAGCCATTCATGCAGCATAATTCTGGCACTGTTACAATCAAGGCAAAGTACAAATTAAAAACTATCGAGAGCTGGTCGCATACATATACAAACGAGGATTGTGTTGCCGAAACTCCAGCTGAACCAATATTCATCGACGAATGTGGCACCGAACGAGATAGTTATACAATTGCTCCAGCGACAGGGATTGTCTATCGTGTCAATGGTGTTGTTACGCAACCAGGAACGTACTCTTATGCAAGTGCAGACAGTGTCGAAATCACAGCTGAGGCTGACCAGGGCTATGTGTACAATGGTCAAGGCTCATGGGGCTATGAGTATACCGATACAAACTGTATCACGGTAAGCGGACTGTGCCAGTCGAGCCAAAAAGGTGTTGTATTGTCACTCACAAACCACAGTACTGTTGCCGAAAAGGCATATATCGAAGAGAGTCTCACTGGCTGGTCTATCGAACGTGATCTCGCGGTTGGTGAAACGATCGAGCAAGTCGTTCCATATCAAAACTTTTTGGCAACAATTACGGTTGCCCAGGGCGACAAGACAGTTGTCTACAGTGAAGATTTCGATTGTACGCCAGGTCGTGGTGGTGTTGTGCCGACCAATCCAGAAGAGCCGGTAATTATTCCAACGAACCTCGCGTTGCCGTTAACTGGACCGCAGACAGCAAATCCTCTCGCTGCTATCATGACAATTATTTTTGCAGCAGTCATGACATACGGTGCGACGTTCTA
>DCYK01000001.1:14933-17753 GCA_002331045.1 Candidatus Saccharibacteria bacterium UBA2112 | reverse complement strand
GCACGTCAAGGATCGTTCCCTTGAGTGTTACCTTCGCACCAGCTACTACTTCTTCGTCACTGCCCAGTAGCACTGCACCAATTTCATCTTCGTTGAGGTTCAGCGCAAAGGCCTCGACTGTACCGTTTGCGGTTTCAATCAGCAACACTTCGCTCGCACCGGCACTCCGTAGGCCATGCACCCATGCCACACCGTCACCAACACGCGTGACAATGCCAACCGTTTCTAAATCACCGGATACTTCGAGGTCATTAATAGCGTCGCGAAGTTCCTTGCTGAGTTCTGCTACATTTAATTCTGCCATTCTTGCTCCTTATAACTTGCTTGCTTTCAATTGATTAATCCGGCGCCGAAGCGTTGCATCGAGCTCGTTTCCAGCCGCTACGATACGCACACCACCCAACAAACTGCCGTCAACGGATTCACGAAGTACAACACGCTTTGCCTGCATTGCACTACCAAAAAATGACGTGATCGCTTGTCTTGCTTCACTGCTGAGGGCCTGACTGCTCTGAACATCAGCCACTACCACGCCACGATCAGCAAGAGCGGCTTCGATATCACGAATAATTAAATCAGCTTCACGCGTTCGACGTGTCTCGCTGAGGTAGGCGGCCAATCGGCCAAAGACATCATGCCCCGCCAATAATTCATCAGCGCAGTACATAGCAATCTTGCGACGACTCATCTTTGCTGCCACTACTCAGCCTCCTTGACCGCACGCGCAATTAATTTGTCATCAGCCTTGCTGTCAACAGCTTTGCCAACAACCTTTTCGGTTGCCAGAGCGACAAGCTCAATCGTATCGTTATGCAGTTGCTTACGTGCTGCGATGACATCCTTTTCTAACTGTTCATGCGCATCTTTGACAATCTTATCAGCGCGGGCCTTGGCCTTCTTTTCACCGTCAGCCACCATCGCAGCCGCTTCATCCTTAGCCGTGACAACAATATCTTTCGCTTCTTTTCGTGCCTCTTTCAGCATTGCGGCAATGTCCTCTTGCGCAGATTCGGCTTTTGCTTCGGCCTCTTGGGCAGCTTTGACACTTTCTTCGATTTTTGCCTGACGCTCATCAACCGATTTCATGAGCCATGGATAGACAAATTTACCCAGTAGCCATACCAAGATCAAAAAAGCAATAATCTGTAAAATCAACAATTGCCAGTCAATACCCAGTGTACTGAATATATCGCCCCCAGCGGCCTCTGTCTCGGTTGCAGCAAATTGCGTCAAAACGTTCATCTATACTCCTACAGAAACTTCGCAATGATCGCAACGATGATACCGATAATCGCCAATGAGTCAGCAAAGACGATAGCAGTAATCATGAGCGTGCGAATCTCGCTTAGTTTTTCTGGGTTACGTCCAAGCGCATTGAGCGCTCCGTTACCAATTGCACCAATACCGATTGCCGCACCAAGTGCAGGCAGGGCATAGGCAAGTCCGAAAGCTAATTCTTCCATTATTTTACTCCTTTAGTTTATTACTCATATTATACCATCATTCTGTCTGGACAGCCGCACGTTTACGGGCATCAGCAGAAGAATGATCAGAGGAATGGTCGTCGCCGTGCTCATGAGATACAGCAAGGCTAGTAAAGATGAGCGTGAGAATAAAGAACACGTACGCTTGGATAAAGCCAATGAACAATTCGAATGCCATGAAAAAGGGTAGTGTGACACTAGCGGCATAACTAGTCAGCGCCGCAATGACAATCAACAATACCTCACCGGCAAACGCGTTGCCGAACAAACGAAGCGCCAGTGCGGTTCCGCGCGATACTTCACCAACTACTTCTAAAATGCCTTCAAACGCCGCAACAGGATCTTTGAATGGATTGCGAAAATAGCGTCCCAAATTACCAAACGCCGACAAATACTTGACTGCGTAAATCTGCACCGTTACAACCGTGATAAGCGCTAAGCCCAACGTAAAGTTCAAATCTGCCGTCAAACTGCGAATGAGCGGCACGCCATTGAGCTTGATTGATTCCAATCCTGGAATCACACTTAGCCAATAGTTCACGAGTACCACAAAAAAGATCGTGACCGCCAGTGGTGTGATACGTCGTGCCAGCTTCTTATCGGGAATAACACTATCGATTTGGCTCAGAAGTCCTTCGAACACCCACTGAATCAAACCGACGAAGCGGTTGTACTGATCACGTTTTACCTTCCCGGCAACATAAAACAAAATACCAAGCGTCAATGCCGCACCGACAACACCCGTCAACAGTGCATTGGTTACCGGAAAACCGCCAATATGAAACACGGGTTCGGCCGCAATGCTAATATGCAAATCAAGCTGTGCAAAGTTATGAAACATCGACTGGACCTTTCTTCATCTGTTGCCATACTAATAGCGACGCAATGATAACACCGACACCGATCAATGCGATCGTCAGTAGAGGCTTTGTCTGATATACATTATCGAGCCACACCCCCAGTACCGTTCCCCCGATAATTGGCACAAACATCCGCCATGTCGTATCTGCAGCAATCATCAACAATAAAACAGCCGTCGATTTTTGTGACGGTTGCTGCCTATCGTCGCCTTTTTTTGCAGCGGCTGTACTCATTACTTATTACTGTAACAGAGAAGGGAGGGGATGACAAGCAGTCTGTATGTTCTTGCAATCCCAAGGACCAAGAATTTTCTTTTCGTATCGACGAAGATGAAGCAAGAGACTCGTGACAGCTTCGCAAAATATTGACCAATAAACTATAAAATTATATAGTAAGCGCAGTTTGCCGAGAGCCGGCAATCGGAATCATCCAATTCTGTCAGGCTCCGGTGGATGGAGTTTGACAGGCACAAGGC
>DCYK01000001.1:0-14530 GCA_002331045.1 Candidatus Saccharibacteria bacterium UBA2112 | reverse complement strand
GAGCTTCGCAGAATCTACACCGAGCAGATGAATACAGAGATCGCTATGCGACTCGACCAGGAAGAGTACCTGCAACACCAGCGCGAGTTAGTAGCCGCCCTTCACGTCCGAGCAAGGGAAGCGATGAGAACGCTCCGGCGACAAGGGCGCATGAACCATAAGGTTGATATCCATATAGCCGATAGGTTTCTCCGTCGTAATAAACACGGCATGTCAGAGGGGCTGTATCCGCTGGTTGCCATCGTTGACCCTCGTGGCATGGTTAACCTCTACTATCTGGGTCCGAGCTACATGTGCTACGGAACACTCGCTCCTCAAGGACGATTTGATGGCTTGCTATTAGCCAAAAAACGGGCAGAACAATTTCGCGACCACATATGTGCGCGATTTTTACCATTCAACAATGAGTGCCCTGTGCCACTCGGAGTTTCTAACTCTGACCTGGAGGTCGTTCTTCAGGCGCTCGAAGAGTTGGACACCTGACCGCCTGATCAAACGTAAGCCCCCGCCGCAGTCAGCGGCGGGGCAGTTTAATTTCATGAGGATTCTTTGGTCATTCTCGGGGTCCGGGGTATCTGCAGCGATCGGAAAAAGCAAGCGAGGATGCTATGCCTTGGCGAGAATGTTCGACCCGCCAACCGGCGGGGAGTTTCGCAGCCAACCACGGTAGCCGAGCGAGCTCTCTGCCGCGACGCGAAGCCACCCCAGAGGTTTTGCTTCTTTTGACCCACAAAAGAAGATACAATGATCTTATGCCTAGACGTCACAAACCCGTCAAACATTCACCCTATCGAAAGGTAAATAACGAAGCGAGCAAACGTCGTTATCCGTCCAAAATCACCGCGGAACGAGCAGCAGAAGTCGCCATGCTGCAATATCCCGGTCTGGAATTATCTGTGTATCAAGGATCTGATAGAGGCTGGTATCTAACTCGACGCAACCCAGAGAACTAATTTGTTACAATAGGTAACGTAGCATTTGATATCATAGGTTATTTTTGATATACTAAGTATAGTAAAGAGGGGATTTTATCATGAGCGATACAGCTGATCCAAAGATCATTATTTATAGCACCACCTGGTGCGCATTTTGCCACACCGAAGCGCAGTGGCTCGATCACTTGGGTATTCCGTACGTCAAGAAAGATATCGAGGAAGACCCCGAGGCGCAAAAAGAGCTGATGGAAAAACTAGATGGCAATTTTAGCGGTGTACCCGTGACCGATGTCGCTGGCGACATGATCCTCGGCTTTGACCGACCAAAGTTGCTTGAGGCGATCAAAACACACAAGCTTGATCCAAAAACTGCATAGCCAAGCACTTTTGGCAAGAAAATAACGCTCTCCATAGAGCGTTATTTTTATGAATAGCGAGAGTTGCGGGAGGGGAGACCTCCCGCGTGGTTCAAACGACAAACCCTCTCAGCTACATAGCTACCTCTTTTCCAGAGGCAGCTGAAAGATGACTCCTGTCTGACAAGGATTAGCTCCCATCTCGGGAGTAAACTCGATCGTACGCGAGCCAGGCGGCGCCGCATAGCGCAGAAGTACGCGGCCCGAACCATCAGGCTGTCGCTCCATCGCCGCAACCAGCGAGACCGTCCCTCCAGCTTGGATATCACAGGCACTCACAATCCCGGGTCTGCTATCGACATAGGCCATCACATGATCAGCCGAGCTATATGCCATGACGTGCGCAAGGACGATGACGCCGAGTCTTTCGGGTACGGATACTTGCACCTCATCCGACTGACGGTGCTGAATCATCCACTCTGTCCAGTTCCGTAGCTCGAGCGCCCCAGTGCCCCAATAGCCCGTCTGGATTTCACCCGAGTACCATCCAATTCGATCGACCATGTCCTGATGATCGAGGACGGTGATTCTGCCGTCGTACACGCCAGAGCTACTTTCATAGTAATTTCCCGACGTTCCGCAAGCCGGAGCCACCATCACCGTCGCCGTCAGTAGACCAGCGAGCCACCGCACGTTCATGTCACTCCTTTGGAGTTGTTGGTTTGTCTATTTAAACAGCAAGTCATACCTCGCGGCATGACCTTATGTATACAATAAACTATTATTTAAATTTTGTCCATCTTCACGAGAATCTCACATAGCAGTACACACAACCACACTAGACCTGCGCTATAATAAGGAATAATGACAAAACGCGCGGTCACATTACCTCAAGGTAATATAGTCACCTACTGGACACACCATACCGATAAAAGACCAACACTCATTCTTGTGCATGGCTTTACTGGATCACACGAAGGATTTCAGTATCTGGTGCCATTACTGCAAGAATTCCGCTTAATCATCCCTGATTTACCTGGATTTGGTGTCAGTCCACTCCCGCATCACACGTTATCCTTGGCAGAGCTAGGGGAACAACTTGCTTCGTTTATTCAATCCCTCAACCTCAGCCAGCCTCCACATGTCATTGGCCACTCAATGGGTTCACTTGTTGTATGCGAAGCAATCAAGCAGCATCCTGAGCTTTTTGCACACAAACTCATCCTTGTCAGTCCCGTGCCCTCACCAGTGAGTCTTCTAGACTCACGAAAATTAGGTGTAATAGCAAGCCGACTATATTACATCGCCAGTCATCGCCTCCCGTATATTGGCCGGCGCCTTGCGACAAGTAAAAAAATCACCAAGCTCAGCACAAAACTCATCATGACAGCACGTGACAAAAAACTGCAGCAGGCAATTCATGAACATCACTTCACCAACCTCAATTACATCAGTAGTATTGGGTGGTATGCGCACCTACACAAAGAAATCAATAACACGGGGATTACTCAATACAGCAGCACACTAAAAGCCTTTGACGTATTGATTATCAACGGAGAAAAAGACGTCGTCACTCCGCTCAAACACCAACAAAAGGCGGCAGCCACAGTGCAGGCAAAAATCATCACTATACCCAAAGTAGGTCATTTATCGCACTACGAAAAGCCAACCCAGCTTGCTACAGCGATTGTTGATTTTCTGCGATAACTTGTTTGTATAGCTTCACAAATCGTGGAATCACGACTCGAACATCATGCTTTTTTGCAATTTGTACACTTCGTTCGCCATATTTCTTTCGCTTCTCAGGATCATCCAGCAAATCAACAAGTGCCGTCGCCATTGCCTCAACATCGTCAACAGGAATTAGATTACCGTTTTTGCCTGTGAGGCACAGTTCACCAAGTGCACCGGCGTCAACTGCCACTACCGCTTTGCCACTCGCCATCGCCTCGAGCATTGCCAAACATTGCAGCTCGGTGGGTGAGGGCATGGCATAGATATCACCAATACGATGGAGCTGCACCAAGTCACCGTCAGATACCAATCCAGTGAAGGTAACGTATTCACCAAGCTGTAACGTATCGATCAATTCATCCAGACGCTCGCGTGCATTGCCGTCTCCCACAATCACTGCGTGGAATTTTTTGCCGGACCACCGAAGCAGCTCAAGCGCTTGAATCAAAATATGAATGTGCTTTTCTTCATCAACACGACCAATATAGGTAATCAGTGGCTTGCCACGGGGTATATGAAACTTTGTGAATATTTCCGAACTTGGTTTTTTGGGCTGAAATCGATCGAGATTGATACCATTACTGATCGCAAGTGCCGGTGCTTCGATTCGCTCGGTGTTGAACAGACTGATCGCTGACTCTGTGGGCATAACAATGCGTTTCGCGCCACGATAAAGCAGCGTACCGTATTCACTCAAAATATAACTGACCGGCCGCGAGACCGGCGACAAAATCTTAATATTTTTTATCATGTTGTCCGGCATCACATGATTTGTTGCAATCACTGGGATATCCCGGCTCACTGCAGCGCGGAGCATACCAAGCCCCACTGTCAATTGCGTATGTACGTGAACGACGTCTGGCTGAAATTCGTCCAAAATTCGGCGCATCTCACGATCATACGTTACCGAAACCCGCAAATTTTTACGAAAGGGAAGTCCAAAAGAACGAATACGGGTAATCTCGTAGTTCTCGTCAATCTCTTTGTAGCCGCGACCTGTCTGAGACGGTGCCACCACCATGACTACATGACCTGCTTCGGCCAACCCCTGGGCCATTGTCCGTGCGGCTGTTGCCACGCCGCTTTTCATTGGCCAGTGTTGGTCGTTTGCGATTAAAATACGCATAAACTTAGGACGATTATATCACGAAGAGTTTGGTATACTATCAATAATGCCTACGCTCAAACAACTATTCACCGCTCTTGGCTTTACGATCATCACCTTTGGATCATTCCATTTGATCATTTCGTATACACTCATGATGACGCGAGATTACAACGAAGGAAACCTTTTTCGTATTCTGAACGTCCAAAAACTATTCCCGGGTATTGATATTGGTTGGAAAAATTTCATCATTTCTAATATCATCGCAGTGAGCCTGTATCTCATGTACCTCAGCATTTTTATGTATCTCAGCCGTCGCAAATCCAAAAAAGAAACCTAAGCTCATGAAAGTATTCTTTGACGCCCGCTACATCCGTACGGATTTTCACGACGGTATCAGCCGCTATACGACAGAGCTGGGTAATGCGCTGGCGCGCCAGACTGCCATCACGTTTATCATTTCAGACACAGCGCAACGGAAATTCCTGCCAGAACATGCCGATTACATACTCTTGCATCCAGTCACCTCATGGCGCGAGCCGCTCTCTGCGCTATGGCTCAACAAACATCATCCCGACGTTGTCGTATCACCACTCCAAACCATCGGTTCGGTTGGGCGACGCTTCAAATTAGTATTAAACCTCCAAGACCTGACGTACTATAAACATCGCACACCGCCACCACAGTACTCTTTACTAATCCGTCTCGTATGGCGCTTGTACCATATGACGTATGTTCCGCAACGCCTGACACTGCGTGGTGCCGATCTGGTCGCAACCGTTAGTGAAACAAGCAAGCGGGAGATCCTCGAGGCAAAGTTAACCACTAAACCTGTTGTGGTCGTGTCCAACGCCGCGCACGACCTTACCGGACTCCTCGATAAACCGATCGCCCAATCGGACACACCGCCCCGAAACCTGATCTATATGGGTGCATTTATTCCGTACAAGAACGCCGAAACACTTATTCAATCGCTGGCATATATCACACCAAAGCGCACGTTGCATTTACTGAGCCGTATCTCACCAGCACGCAAAGCTGAACTAATGAAACTAATTCCCGAAAACCAAACTGTTGTGTTTCATGGCGGTGTCAGCGACGAGGAATACGTCAAGCTTCTGTCAGATAATGCCATCATGGTCAGTGCCTCAAAGGCCGAGGGTTTTGGCTTACCACTTATCGAAGCCTTGCAGATAGGCGTGCCGGCTGTCGTTTCTGACATGGAGATCTTTCGTGAAGTTGCGGGGGAGGGGGCGCTGTACGCCGATCCGGATAGTCCGCAGGATTTTGCTGCCAAGATCGCGGCTCTTGATGACAAGCACCGTCGCGAGGAGTTACTACAAAAAGGCCAGAGGCACATCCAGAGATTCAGTTGGGATAACTCTGCCAAATCCTTGCTAGGTGCAATCAAAAAGCTCTAAAAACGAAAGCAGGGTGCCCGGAGTGTGCTTACGCACACCACCGGACACCCTTACTCCTTCCGCCTCAGGTCCGACGCACCGAGTACTTCTCGCGCACCTCGGGCCGATCAGTCCACCGATGCTTCGCCTGAATTGCTGTCATGACAACAACGACGATGAACACAAACCATGTGAGCCAGCTCGGAGGGCGGCCGTACTTCCCCGCGTCCACCATGTACAACAGCTGCATACCGACCGACACCAGGATCAGTCCGTAGAACCAGCCTTGGACCACTGTTGCTCGCACGATGTCATCGAGCGCCTTGTCGAACTCGGCACCACGCTTGCCCTCCAGACGCTTAGGACTCTTCCAGCTGTTCAGCACCAGGGTGCCGAACACGAAAAAGACACCAAGACCGACCCAGCGCCACAGCCATCCCGACTGCCATACCGAATCGGCGTCCGGATGATTGAGTACTAGCCAGGCGATGATCGAGCCAGGCGCGGTCCATGACAGCAGCGCCGAAGGCACTTCATTCATCATGAGTCCGTTCCACGGGTGCGGAGCAGTCTTGGCAAACCGACCATCCCATGCGTCACTGACCGCAGCCCACATTAGCACGTAGGCTGCGACGATCCACTGATTGGCCAAAACCGCCCAGACGAGGCCGAGTGCCGCCACTGCCCTCGAAGCGGAAAGGAACACGGCGGGGTTCGTTACCCCTTTAACAATGAGCCTGACATTCATCAGGGTCACCTCCTACTGTTGAAGTATACCGTATTTAAATTATAGCACATTTATATAATAAATGCAATTACGCCAACGTGCTCATGCGCTGATTGTTGTGCCGACCGCTTCGCCAGCAACTACCCGGGCAATATTGCTTTCTTTGAGTAGTTCAAACACCACAATAGATTGGTTATGCTCTTCGGCAAGTGCAATTGCAGCTTTGTCCATTACCTTAATACCTGGCTGTTCCACGGCATCACGCAGAGAAATCGACTCGAACTTTTTCGCGTCAGGATTTTTTGTTGGATCTTTGTCATACACGCCATCGACTTTTGTCGCCTTTAGTATCGCGTCACAGTCTAGCTCGAGCGCCAGATTCACAGCAGCCGTATCAGTCGTCAGGTAGGGGCGACCCGTTCCACCGGCAATAATCACCACGCGACCTTTTTGTAAATGACTGAGTGCCCGACGATGAGTAAATTGATCGGCGACCTGATCGGCCTTGATATTAGTCAGTGCCCGCGCTGACAATCCATTCGCATTAAACACATCAGCCAACGCCAAGGCATTCATCATTGTTGCCAGCATACCGATGTGGTCGGCTGTCACACGCCCCACACCTCCGCCAGTCAGTTGCGCACCACGTGCATAGTTGCCGCCACCAATCATCACAACCACCTGTGCATTTTTGACTTTTTTAATTTCTTCAGCGATCCATTTCACTAGTTCGGCATCAAAACCGCCTTCGTATTTTCCCTGTAATTGTTCGCCTGATAGTTTTAATAGAACTCGTTTGTACATCTAGGCAAGTATACCATCTCTATCGCGTATAATGGAACGAATGGCACAAAAAAAGTTAGTCAAAAAACCATCAGCTATCACCAACCGTCGCGCACGGTTTGATTATGCGTTGGATGATGAACTGACAGTAGGGCTTAGCCTCAGTGGACCAGAAGTTCGCGCCGCACGCGATGGTCATATTCAGCTCAAGGGTTCATTCGTGACAATTCGCGACGGCGAGCTATGGCTTAATAACGCGAGCTTTAGCCTCAAACTAAACGAACGCGGCAAACCTGGCGCACGAACAATCGATACCGAACCCCGTAAACTGCTGGCACACCGCAAACAGATAGATGCACTAGCCGTCAAGCGAAAAGAGGGAATGACTATCGTGCCACTGCGCCTACTGACCAATGGCCGCTATATCAAACTAGTTGTCGCTCTCGGAAAGGGCAAAAAGCGTTACGACAAACGCGAAACAATAAAACGGCGCGATCAAGAACGTGAAGCGCAAAAAATGATAAAATCAAGATAATGAAACTCTATTCCTGGAACGTCAATGGTATTCGCGCCGTCCTAAAAAAGGGCGAATTCCAAAAGTTTATCAGCACGCATCATCCCGATATCCTGTGCCTCCAAGAAACAAAAGCGCAGCGCGGCCAAGCCGAAATCGACCTACCCGAGTACGAGGAATACTGGAATTCTGCCGAGAAAAAAGGCTATAGTGGCACAGCAATCTTTACCAAAATCAAACCACTACAAGTCATGAACGGTTTTGCCGATGATATCGCTGAAAAACATGGCCTGACGCATGACGGCTATGGCGATCCAGGCAGGGAAGGCCGTGTCATTTCGGCCGAATTCGATGATTTCTGGGTGGTGACGACATACACGCCCAACAGCAAACGTGACTTGTCACGCCTAGAACTACGGAAGAAACAATGGGATCCAGCATTTCTGGAACACATCCAGGAACTCGGAAAGTCAAAGCCCGTCCTTGTCTGTGGCGATCTGAACGTTGCACACCACGAAATTGACCTAGCCCGGCCAAAAGATAACACAAAAAATGCCGGTTTTACCACCGAAGAACGCAGCGGCATGGATAACATCGTCGCTGCTGGTTTTGTTGATACGTTCCGCGCCGAACACCCTGATACTACTGATGTCTATACGTGGTGGCCAGCCTGGCGTGGACTACGAGAGCGAAACATCGGGTGGCGTATCGATTACTGGCTCGCCTCACAGTCTATTGCCAGTAAAGTCAAAAACGCTGCAATTCACCCAAAGCAAATGGGTTCAGATCATTGTCCAGTGAGTATTGATCTGTGAGAACTACGCTATACTAGTGACAATGAGCGAGTACAAGAAAACGACAATTGTTTTCCCCGTGAGGGACAATGGTGTCTCGCTGGGCATGAAAAGGCGTGGATTCGGAGCGAACTGGTGGAACGGCTACGGTGGCAAGCTTGCTCATGGCGAAACGTACGAGATGAACGCGATCCGAGAAACAGAGGAAGAGTGCGGGTTATTACTTGATGCAACAATGCTTCGCCATGTAGCTGATTTAGCATTTCGATTCGATGGAGAATTGGACATCGTCAGCCGTGCATACATCGCGACAGGTTTTACGGGTGAACCGCAAGAGTCCGAAGAAATGAGGAACCCCCAGTGGTTTCCGTTAGACCAGCTCCCGTATGACACGATGTGGCCCGGTGACGATCAGTGGGTTCCTCGGGCATTAACGACCACCGCTGTCATGGGGTGTATCCTCGATTTCACAAAAGATAACGAGTTCAAGGGAATTACACATACTAACCCGGAATTACTCAAGGCATATTTCTAATGGACTCGAATCATTGTCCACTGACTATTGACGTAAAATATTAATTATTATACAATTTACTAGCCAATCTCTACCCATAGAGGTGGAGTACCCTACAGATGAGGAAATGCAAAATGACGTATATGAAAGTAGCCGGAAGGCCATCGATCGTCGTCAATGCCGGTTGTCGGCTCGAGGGTAAACGCAAGGAGGCGTTCACCCACACCTACCTGACTGACCTCGCGCGCTTCTTCGAAAAGGAGCGGATACAAAAGGCAACGATTGCTTGGGGTGTCTTCATCATAGTCGGCATCCTGCTCGCAACCCTCACGCCCAGGCTACCACAACAGCAACAACCGTACTGGTTGTTATTCAGTATCGTGCTGTTCATCGTCGGGACCGGTGCGCTGCTGTACGTTCGTCGAGCCTTCCGTCAGGACAAACGTCTGAAGCGGATCCGATCCGAGATAGGACCACGCACCAAGGCCTACGATCTGAACGGCTACGACCTGCATGTACTACGCGAAGCCTGCGGTGACAGTTGGCAGACCTACGTGAACGAGATCATCAGTGGCACCGATGTCGGCCTCGAACTAACAGCGCGTGTGCGGAAGTTCATCCGCGAGCTGGAGAAGCCGATGTTGTTCGAGCGCAAACTGGATGGCAACCGCGAGAAGGCCCGCAAGGACGAGATCAAGGCACTGGCAACCGCCGCGGCGGACGACATGAACGAGAGCTACAACGACGCCCAGTCGCAAGACGATGCCATGCGTGAACTGCGCAAGCTGCTCGACATCAATGCCCAAGAAGCAGAGGCCCGGGCAAATCAGCAGAGGCAGTCGGTGAGCGAAGCTGGTCACAATCGACTGTTCGACGCCGCGTTCGGCAAAGGCGAACGCCTGACCAATCCACACGTCATCAACGAATAACCTCATCTGGGCCGCCGTCACGGAGCCTGGAGCGATCAGTCGCTCGGTATTCCGGGCGGCTTTTCGTTTGCTGTATACTACTAACAGATATGGAGACGCATAGTTATTGGCAGCGACAACAACCCGGCAAACCACTCTTTCCTGATATTGAATGGAATAAGCCGGAACAAAAAACACACGCAGGCAAACTAGGCATTATCGGCGGCAACAAATTAGGATTCGTTGCGGTTGGTGATGCGTATGGCGTGGCAGCTCAGAGCGGGGTGGGGCAAGTACGGGTACTACTGCCAGACGCGCTAAAAAAAAGCGTCCCTCCAACCATCACTGATGTGGTGTATGGGGCAAGTAACCCGTCAGGTGGCCTGAGCCGCGAAGCGGAAACTGAAATGCACGCGCTTGGCACGTGGGCCGATGGCACACTATTGATTGGTGATGCTGGACGTAACAGCGAGACAGCAATTTTATATGAAGATTTTGTTCGGCAGTATAGTGGTCTATTGACTATCACCCGCGATGCTATTGATCTACTCCTCAACACCCCGGAATCACTTGTCGAACGAGACAAGACGTTGCTAGTTGTTTCGTTTGCCCAGCTGCAAAAAATCTTTAGCAAAGTGTATTATCCAAAAATCCTGACTTTTCGCATGCAACTACAACAGCTTGTCGAGGTAGTACATAAATTCACTATCACGTATCCCGTCTGTATCGCGACATTCCACCAAGAACAACTGATTATCGCGTACGGTGGACAAGTCACGACTACCCCCTGGGAATATCCAATGGCTATCTGGAAAGGAACGGTCGCCGCAAACATGGCTGCCTACTGGCTCTGGAATCCCAGCAAGCCACTCCAGGCTGTAACGACAAGTCTGGCAACTTAAAAGTCAGATCGGCCTCCGCGAGGGAAGGCCGATGACCGTTTCGTATCAGTTCGAGAGAGCGCCCACATACAGCGGAGCTTCATGCTCCAAGCTGAGTGATACGCGTAGTTCGCCAGCGAACTCATTGACAAATGCCGTGAACCACCACGACGCATCGCTACCAGCTTCGGCGTCACAGGTAACCAGACACGAGCGATACATCGCACTCGTATCAATCGGCGTACTGTCACTCGTCTGCAGCATGATGCAGGGATACGCATAATGCGTGTTCCGCATGATGAACGTACCGCGCTGGAGCTTTGCAATTGCCTGCCGATCGCGACGCCCAACGGCCAAGGCCGAACTCAGAATCTGAAAACCTCCAACAGGCTGCCCCCTGAACCGCAGCGTTGTGCTCATGATATTACTCATGACTTCCTCTCGTAAAACGGTGCGCCATTAGAGGCCCACTAGCTCTATGGATAATATTATATTAGAATACTAGATACATTTTGTCAAATTAAAAACTTCAGATTGCATAGTATTCACTATCCATAAATTATTTTCTATATCCTCGCAGTAAGAAGTAGTAAACAAAAGGATGAAGAAAAGGCAAATGGCCCGAGCTCCTAAGAGCCCGGGCCTTCGCACCGCACGTCGTCAGAGATCGAATGGATTCGTCATCGTCTCAAACGTCTCCTCCTCGAGAAGGAGACCGTGACCGGACATCGAACACCACCAGTACCGCAGATCCGTATCCCATTTGACAGGGTTGCAGCACTCACGACACACCCGCGTCCACAGTGCCGGGACAGGATCGGCACGTTCCAGTGTGACAAATCGATGGAAATCCACCATGAACTGCGAGAATGCCGACTGGACCTTGAAGTCATCAAACGGACCCGATGACCCTATTTTGAGCAGTAGCGACCGATAGTAACGCGCTGTACTGATCGCACCTCCAGACTCGGACATCACCTCCATGTCAATTCCCCTTAGGCGAAATGCGACAGTGTAGCCACCATCGTACTTTGCGACATCACGCTGAAGCGTGTCCTTCGCGATCACGTCGGCGATAGCCCGAAGTACGACGAAGCCCATGACTGGCTCGGATGCTTCGCTCCCACAAACGGAGATAATCCGCTCACGGGCATTCACAGCAGTGGTCATCTTCATTCCTCATCTCATAGTAACGGTGCACTTCCAAGGCGCACCTCGGTTGATAAATGTAATTATACCATTAATACTGATAAAGTAAACTGACAGGCAAAAACCCGACCCCCGGAGGGATCGGGTATTGCACCGTTATTCACTACGCCACGTTGAGCATCATCGTGCCACCGCCCAACTCTTCCGAGAGACCACTGCAAAAGCTCCGCGCCCATCGCACATGGCCCTCTGTCGTATAGCCAGCCGGCTCTTCGTGAGGACGCCAGGCCCTGACTCGGACCGACTCGTACAAACAGTCCGCGATGAACCGTCCGGTCGGATCGTCGAGCGGAGCAATCTCCACAAAGAAAGAGCAGCTGCTTACATCCACAGGGGACCATGCACCAAGCCGCATGAGATCGCCGCTCGGACTCACTTTTTCGACGAAGGCTCGTTCGCCTACTACTTGCCTGACAAGACCCTTGATGTCTCTTCCCCGTTGCGACAGGGGAAACTCGAACGTGTACACAACCACGGGGGGCAATGCGCTCATGGTGACGCCTTTCTTTCACGGTGCGCCTATCTCGGCTCCACCACGCCTATAGGTAGTAATTATTTTAAAATAAAAATTAAAAAAATGCAATTATTGAGTACTGCGATTGTAGCGCATCTGTCTAGCGAAAATCTTTTGTCTGGTACCGCGGGCCGGACTTGAACCGGCACGAACTATTGTTCACCAGATTTTGAGTCTAGCGCGTCTACCAATTCCGCCACCGCGGCACAAGACAGAAGATTTTAATTCGCGAAGCGGATTGGTCTACCACGGGGTCCCCGCAAACGGGGGTGCATTCCAGCCTCGCTCGAAAACCATATATATTGTATACTAAATGCAGTAAGGAAGCTAGTTCGTGCAGCCACAAAAAGACACATCCAACTCACCTCATGATAGCCGCGATGAAGCCGCCAATCTGGTACGTAACCAGCTGGAGGCATTGTACGGCAATTCCGGCAGCCATAGCAATAATGATCATACAGCCGTCACGCCCAAACAACATGCCGCCCATACGCCCCAAGATGATTACGCTCAGCAGTACCATGCCCAATGGCAGGATTATTATCAAAAATACTACGAACAATACTATGTCGGCCACCTGCACAAAGCTATCGAAGAAGCAGAGAAGAGGGGCTCGGATCCTGACACACAACGTCAAGAGGAACTCACCGATCTTCGTGAGAAAATAGTCGCACGCGCGAGGACATCAGCCAAAAAAGCCCGTAAAAGCCGTCACTTTATCCCAATTGCTAGCGCACTGACTGTTGCGCTCGTCGTGGCCTTTTTGCAATACAACCAATTACTCATATCAACTGTCGTTGCCTATGTGAGTCCCGGTGCAATTGATCCTAACAATATCATTGTTGATCCAACGGCCAATGTCCGTGTCAGCGCCGAACCTCGCCTGATTATCCCTAAGATTAACGTCGACGTTCCTGTCGTCTACGGAGTAGGGTACGATCAGCAATCACAGCTAAAAGCCATGGAAAAAGGCGTCGCGCATTTTGCGATACCCGGTGCTGATAGTAGGCCGGGGCAAATCGGCAATACCGTACTCTCTGGACATTCTAGTAACGACTTGTTTGATCCGGGTGACTACAAGTTTATATTTGCTCAACTAGAAAAAATGAAGGTCGGTGACAGTATTTACGTTAATTATCAGTCAACACGCTATAGCTATACTGTTACCAAAAAAGAAGTTGTGCTGCCGACCCAGGTGAACAAACTAATCTATCCAACCGATAAACCAATCCTGACACTCATCACCTGCACACCGCTTGGCACCGCCGAAAAACGCTTGCTCGTCACCGCCGAGCAGACCGCTCCGGACCCCTCAAAGGCAACCAAGCCATCTACGACGCCTACAAATAACAACGATAATGATGCCGTACTGACTGGCGATGGCCCAACCCTACTAGAACGCTTCTTTGGCGGCTAAATAGTAATTATAGAATCAACTGTACGCGTCGCAGTTTGAAACCGTCATCCGTCTGTAATATGCCATACAAGTATTTGCCGTTACCGCTCAGCGTAGCCGAAAAGCCTGGTGTCACGTTCATCAGATCGTGCTGATTCGCGCCATCAAAATCATATATACGAAGCATACCACCCCGATCTGACCATACAATGTAATCATCGAGCCATCGCAATGCATGCTTTCGTGTCGCCGAATGCTCCCATTTCGTCTCGTGGTATTCATCTAATTCTATATCGTACACTGCAAACTTGTCCGCATACTCAATCACCACAAACCGACCCGTCCGACTAAAACTGAGCTGCAGTGCACCTTCAGGTATCGTTTGTAATGTCACACGGCGAAGACTCGTTGAGGAAGAGGGTGTTGACAATCTGCCCGCATCAACGATTAACTGTTCGCCACGAACAATTGCAATATACTGCTCGTTAAAGAATGATCCCATTGCCGCAAAGAATGGTCCGTCACCACCCCGATAGGCCCGAACAATTTGTTGATTATCATCAAATCCGACCGAGGCATAATCAACCGTTCGGCTGCCTGTTGCGTTTGACCTCGTCGTAAAAATAATCGTTTCTTCATTGTAAACAGAAAAGGTGTCAACATTACGGGCAAGTGGTATCGTATTTTCCTCGGTTTTCGATATATCAACCCGCTGTACCATGTCATCTGTTTGCACAAAGAATCGTTTATCGCTACCACC
>DCYK01000041.1 GCA_002331045.1 Candidatus Saccharibacteria bacterium UBA2112 | reverse complement strand
ATCATCACCTCGCTGTCCGGTACTAACGCTGCAAACCGCAATAATTCCCAGTTTGCCTGCGGCGTTTTACCAAATCCAATCCCCGGATCAAGAATAACCCGCTCTTTCGGAACCCCACGTTCAACCAACATGTCTCGTTTGCTCAATAGTTCGTCTCTTACCTGTGCTACATCATCAATCAGCTGACCTGCGTGTGCTGTTTGGATATTGCTGTCTGTATATTGCGGCAAATGACTCAGAATGCACGACAAGCCATATTCAACAGCAAGAGTGATCATCTCCGGATCATGAAACATGGTGACATCATTGATAATAAACCGACCGAACCTCACCGCTCTACGAACAGTTGCTGGATGATATGTATCGAGCGATATTTTGTTAGGATACCAATGCAACAATTGCGGTAGCACTGTTGCTAGACGCCGCCACTCTTCATCGGCAGTTAGTGGAGTAGCATGTGGGCGAGTTGATTCCGCACCGACATCCACAAGAGCTGCCCCATCACAAAAAAGCTTATCCGCATGCGTTATCGCTGTATCGCTATTCTCGTAGGCACCTCCATCGCTAAAACTATCTGGAGTGACATTCAAAATACCAACCAATTCCACTGATCTCATAATCATATAGCATCACATATGCTAGACTAATGCAATGATACCTCGAGAATCATCAGCGTACTCCTTTCATGCCGATCCGTTTTTAACCGAACACTGCGCGCATGGCTTAGGGCCTAACGGTCCTGGCGTCCTTCACTTTGGCAAGGTCATCGACAACGAGCACATCGGCGCCGTGCAGTCTGAGATAAACGATCCGATGCGCATAACCTGGCGCGATAATCGCAGTGTTCATACAAATGCACGCGGAAAACAGATTCATCAAAATTATGATTCATACGCACTCAAGTTGTCACATGGCGATCAAGAAATGGTCGACAAACTCCCCACTACAAAAGGGCTCGTCATTGCTATCGAAAACCTCATTCGCTACGACCTAGCTGGCACCTTTCCCTCGCTGGATACATGGAAAGCTGACGAGATGGTACTTCACCGATATGATCCGGACACTGTCGGTATTACCCATCATCGAGACCAAAAGCGTTTCTGGGGTATCATCGCGCTCATGACACTTGAGGGCGAGAGTCAATTCAGCATTGAAGGAGGCGAACCTATTACACGAAAACCAGGACATCTGCTGCTCATGCGTGGGCATGGATTGTATAAGTCCGAAGAGGAGATACGACCACTGCATGGTACTTCAGGTAGTAGCACCTCACTCATCGTCCGAGCAAGTACCGAACCCGACAAACAGCACAAGGGGTTCACCTATGACAATTGGCCAGTCGGTCAATAAAAAGGCTATGCTTGCATAATAGCCAATTTTATGCATAATAAGTAATGAGAATTCTGACCGCTCTCAAACAGACACTACACTCCCTAATGGGAGTGTTTCTTGTTTCAGGTTGCAATCTGACCGCTGTTAGGATACAATTATTCCAGTCATTTTGCTGTTTAACCCAAATTTTGAAACCAAGAAGCTTGCTTCTGTTTCGAAATTTGAGAGGAGCAGTAACGAGAGGATGAAGCTTTTGAAACTGTGTTTCGAAACTGAATCCGGCAGTGAACTGCGACGAGCGGGTGTAGCTCAGTTGTTAGAGCGCTTCCTTGCCAAGGAAGAGGTCGAGAGTTAGAGTCTCTTCACCCGCACCAAACGAGATTTATAGATAAGACACGCCCGATGGCGTGTCTTATGTTTAGGCTTTACGGATTAGAAAAGTTAGAGTCTTGCCAGGTCTTCTTTGTTATGATGGATCCATGGAACTGGAATATCCGTATCAAATTGTCACTTTTTTTAATAAAGAGCCAGAACAAAATGAATCCGTTTACTATGGCACGCATGGCTGGTATCCGCAAATGGCGCTAAAGAGGCGCTTCAAGCTAAATGGAACAACTGAAGAACAATTTATCGAAGAACTGAAGAGTTTCTTTGTCAAAACAAACGTGATAAAAATCCATACCGGTGAATTAATTAAGCCAGAGCGAATGCCAGTACATGTTATTCATATCAATAACCAGGATGAAATAAAAAAGCTACACGAGAAGATACTGAATAAATTCGGTAGTTCAATGACTTCGAGATACCCAGATCGGGAAGGCAAAGATTATTATCCTCATGTCACTGCCGAATACAATGGCAAATTTGTTATTCCGGTATACGAATGCACGAATAAGACATTCGATTTAAATAATGTATGGCTATTGAAAGACGTGGAGGACGAGAACTCATTAGCCTTTGTTAAGATTCGTTGAGCCGTAACGCGGTAATACTTTCGCAAACAATGCTGCACTAAGCATAAGCACTATGTGAAAGCATGGTGTTTTTGTTTGCGGTATAATTACCTAATGACTGACAATTTTTGGACAAAGCTCCATAACAGTTACAGCCAAACTAATTGGATTGCTAAGCCATCACTTTTTGCAGAAACTACAAAAGATTATCTTCCCGCTGAAGGTAAGCTACTTGAACTAGGTGCTGGGCTCGGCCAAGATAGCGCATACTTTAATGGACTTGGATACTCAATAACAGCGACCGATTTAAATACCGATCACTTAAAAGAGCTTGCCGATGGAAATTTTACTGTTGAACAAGTCGACCTACGCAATCACCTTCCTTTTTCAGATAAAAGTTTTGACATTGTGTATGCGCATTTATCTCTACATTACTTTGAGAAGAGAATAACGACACAAATTTTTGATGAAATTTATCGTGTTTTGAAACCCGAAGGAATATTTGCATTCTTCACGAATTCAACGCAAGATCCTGAATATAATACCGGCACCAAGATAGAACCTGATTTTTTTGAAATAAATGGCATCTCAAAACGCTATCTGAGCATTGATGCGGCAAAGGAATTCGCACATAAGTTTGAGCCGTTATTACTAGATAATAAAGGTGAAACATACAAAGATAGCGCAAAAGGAGTTCACAATCTTATTCGTTTTATTGGTAAGAAAATTTAATGAGTATAGTAATACTAATACTTTCACAGGCAATGCTACACCAAGCATAAGCACTATGCGAGGGCATGGTGTTCTTGTTTAGGATATAATTGACTCAGTGAACAACAACGTACATGGCGCAATAAATCAAGAAGAGTTAGGTTACGCAGCCGACTATCTATTTCGCGTGTCAATCAAGGGCCTAATCCGTAACGAAAACGGTGAGGTACTTGTCGTTAAGGAGACTGGTCGCACAGGATGGGATATACCTGGTGGAGGCATGGACCACGGAGAAGATTTCAAGCAGGCAATTGCCCGCGAACTTTACGAAGAGGTCAAACTGACGGGAGGGTTCACCTATCGTGTTATCGCAGCCGAGGACCCTGCATTATTACGACGCGCAAAAATATGGCAAATAAGGCTCATATTTGAAGTGACGCCTGAGAATATGACTTTTGAACCCGGTGAGCATGGTGACGAAGTGATGTTTATTAATCCTGAACAGTTAAAAGACTCTGATGATTTTGCTGAGCGCAAAGTTTATGAGTACTCATTGCTAGCATAGTGATTTAGCAGTCTAATGACACTTCCTTAGACATGCTGCATTATAAAATACTATTAATAAATAGAGTCTCGTTGAGACTCTATTTATTTTGTAGCTTAGATACTATTCGTACCTCAGGGCTTCAACGGGGTCAAGACGCGATGCCTTGAGCGCGGGAAAGAGTCCGAATATGACACCAATGATACTCGATACGCCTACTGCGATCAGGATTGTCGACACGTCAATCACGACCCGCGTATCAGAGCTGCCGCCAAATCCTCCTCCGCCGAATCCAATATTGATAAAACTCGTTGCATTTGATCCGAACAGTATACCTAACGCTACACCTATCAGGCCGCCAATCAGCGTCAGTATAACCGACTCGAGAAGGAACTGGTACACAACATGTCGCCGTTTCGCCCCCAGCGCTCGCCGCAGTCCAATTTCACGCGTGCGCTCGGTAACGGTGACGAGCATGATATTCATGATACCGATACCACCGACAACAAGCGATATCGCGGCAATGCCGGCAAGCGTTGTCGTAAAGCCAGAGGCAACGTCACTCACTGTACTCAACAAATCCTGGCTCGTCGATACGGCCACGTCCGCATCATCTTCTGTGACATCGTGATTAACATAGAGCTTGGCTTCGATAGCCGTGGCCACTTCTTCGACCACATCTTCGCTATCCGCCTTTGCAGTAATCGAGCTGAGCTTTTCTTTGTCCGCGAGATTCAGCCACGCATTGTATCCGGTGACAAAACTACTCGTCACCCTGTTAATACCGCCAGGAAATCCGCCACCCGGGCCTGGTTCCGCCTGACTATCGTCACTTTCGAATACACCGACAATTGTGTATTTCGTATCGTCGAGATAAATTACTTTACCAACTGGCGACTCGTCCCCAAACAGTTCATCGGCCGCTTCGCTACCGATCATAACGACCTTCTTTGCATCGGCGACTTGAGATTCAGACAGATTTTCGCCTGACGTTATCTTCAAATCCTCGAGCTCGATATAGCTAGTATCAACACCATACACTTGATACTGCGACGCCGTGTCACTGGTAGACGATTTTGTCACTGCTATCTGCGTTGATTCGTTAGGCGAAGCACTTGCTATGCCGTCATATTCTTTGACATACTCATACTCTGCTGTTGTGATAGTCGAGGTGTCACCACCCCCAAAGCTGAAGCCACCCGGTCTACCGCCACCACCCGGTCTACCGCCAGGAGTACCAGACTCTCTGTCCGCCGTCTGGCGCTCTGGATCCTGTGAACTAATCGTTATATCCGTCGTACCGAGATTACTAATATTATTCGTGACGTTGTTTTGCAGTCCCTTGCCGAGTCCTACCAGCGAAATGACAGCAGCAATACCGATGACTACCCCCAGTATCGTTAACGAGCTTCGCACTTTGTTTGATGCAATGCTTTTGAAGCTCTGTTTTAATAGCGCAGTACTTTTCATTACTCTTTCCCCTTTCTAAATTCGCCATCAAACAACAGATACTTTTGTTTTGCAACATCAGCAATGTCATCCTCATGCGTAATCAGTACAATCGTTGTGCCTTGCTCGTTAATAGAGGTGAATAAATCCATAATCTCATGCGCTGTTTTGTGATCCAGGTTACCCGTTGGCTCATCTGCTAACAAAATAGAGGGATTCATCATCAATGCCCGCGCAATAGCAACACGCTGCATTTGCCCGCCAGACAATTGGTTTGTATGATTGTTAATGTACCGCTCGAGTCCTACTTGCTTAATCGCTTTGAGTGCTCGTCGCTCATCGTCAGCTCTGCTTTTATAGGTAGTGGGCAAAAGTACATTTTCTAGTACCGATGTTCGTTTTAATAAATTAAACTGTTGAAAAATAAAGCCAATACTGTCACTCCGCAGCTCAGAAAGCCTATTATCGGACAGACTTGTAATATCCTCTCCGTTCAAGCGGTATTCACCCTCAAAATGTCGATCAAGAAGACCAATGATACTCATCAAACTTGACTTACCAGAACCACTCGCTCCCATAATGGCAACAAAATCGCCCTCATTGATAGTGAGATTGATACCGCGCAAAGCTTTGGTTTCAATCTCAGCTGATGTCCGGTATGTTTTTTCGATATTTTTTAGTTCGATGACTGGCTGTCTACGTTTCATTACTTGTCTCCGACGAGCCCGACTCTAACTCGTCAATTAACGCATCTGCCTGGTCTTGCGTAATGTCTCCGTCTTCGACAGCTTGTTCGGCCTGCTGGGTCATGAGTTCGATGAACCGCGAGTCGCCGCCCCCTGGAAAATTACCGGTGATTTCGTCGACCAGGTCTGTGTCGACCGATCCATCATCGTTAAAGAGCGACGTGACATCAAAGCCTCCCCCTGGACCACTAGAACCACTGGGAAATCCGCCTTGACCACCAAAGCCCTGGCCAAGCGCCCCACTGCCTGGAAACTGCGACGTTTGCTGTGATGAGGATGAGCTATTGATTGCCCAGATAATACTTCCGACTGTACTGAGGGCAAGCACGATCACTGCGATGAGGAGCATCGAGCTCTTTTTTCGTTCTTTCAGGTAGAGTTCTTCGAACTCATCTCCCTGGATTGGCTGTTCTGTAGACATATAATCCTTTCGTTAATTTGAACATCACACGCAGTATGCTGGACATTCTCTTAAAAAATCGTTAAAGTGCCGAACGTAGACGTGTCATATCTTTTAATAACATTTTAAGTTTGGCTCTTATACGATAGATTTATGAAAATACTTGTCGTCGAAGATGAACACCGAGTAGCTCAGGCTGTACGCGAAGGCCTCGAACAAGAGTCGTATGCCGTCGATGTTGAATTTGACGGCGAAGATGGATTGAATGCCGCCCTTGCTGATGACTACGATGTGATCATACTTGACGTTATGCTACCCTTAATGGACGGCTTTGCTGTCTGTAAAGCAATCAGGAATGCAGATAAGCATACGCCAATTTTAATGTTAACTGCCAAAGACCAAGATGCAGACGTGGTATCGGGGCTTGATAACGGTGCTGACGACTACCTCGCGAAACCATTTTCGTTTGAAGTACTCATTGCACGGGTTCACGCGTTACTGCGTCGTCCAAAAACCGCAACACCGGATATTCTCGCTGTTGAAGATTTAACACTTAACACCATCACCAAGAAGGTGTTCCGAGGTAAAAAAGAGATATACTTATCGGTAAAAGAGTTTGCTATCTTAGAATATATGATGCGTAATCGTGAAAAAGTTCTGAGTAAACAGAATATCATGAGCCATGTCTGGGATTTCGATTCTGATATTCTACCGAATAACGTCGAGGTATTTATTGCCTACCTTCGCGCAAAGGTAGACAAACCCTTTAAGGGTGTAAATCTGATTCAAACAGTTCGTGGATTTGGTTATACGATTGGAGGCAGCAATGCCCAGTAAGCGAAAAATCAGCACATTCTTAACTACTCGTACAGCCAAACTAGCGGGGACTTATCTTGCAATTATTATGCTAATGAGCGTCAGCTTTAGTGTAATTTTCTATAATTCGACAACTCGCCCATTAAATAGACCAGCACCGTCAAGCGACGTTGTTTCACCATTCGGTCAGCGAGCATTTCTTGACTCCCAAGTTCAGCAGGTTATTGAGGAACGGTTTGCAGAAGCAAGGCAGGAGTTGACATTGCGTTTAGTATGGATAAATCTATCTATTTTGGTACTCGGTGCTGGCGTCAGCTATGTGCTAGCACGTTTATCGCTCAGTCCGATAGAAGAAGCAATGGAGGCACAATCCCAATTTATATCAGATGCGTCTCACGAGCTTCGTACGCCTCTCACTGTGCTTCAGTCTACTAATGAAGTTGCATTAAGGCGAAAAAAACTGACGCTCACGGATGCCAGAGATTTAATTGAATACAATCTGGCAGAAACGAAGAAAATGAAAGAGCTATCCAATACCCTACTTGAATTACTAAAAGATGATTCTAAAGAAGCCACTTTCTCGAAGGTTAATCTACAAGATGTTACAAGTGAGGCTTTGCAAAGTATAGTCAGCTATGCTCAATCGAGAGATATTAGTATTAACGATAAAGTTCAGCCAACGAAAGTTCGTACAAACAAGCAAATACTCGCACAACTATTGGGAGTTTTATTAAGCAACGCTGTGCAGTATAGCGATAACGGCTCTGCCATAACCCTCAAAAGTAAGGTAGTGGCGAATAGCGTACGAATTTCGGTTGTAGATAAAGGAATAGGAATCAGAGCAGTAGATTTACCTCATATCTTTCAAAGGTTTTATCGGGCTGATAAATCACGAACGAACGGTGATTCTCCAGGATATGGGCTAGGACTTGCTATTGCTGACAAGCTTAGTAAAAAAATAAATGCAAAAATTGACGTGACCAGTAAACCAGGTAGTGGCTCAACGTTTACGGTAGTTTTACCTCTAAAAAATCATTGAGCTAATCGAGATGACAAATTAAAAGTATCTACAAGTTCTTTCAAAATATAATTATCCATCTCATCTATCCTAAGAGTTTGAAATACGTCTGATATCTGGCACCAATATACATATGGTAAGAAGTTACGTCAGACAGTATACCCACAAAGAACGTGATATAGGAGCTTGGCGAGTAAATAAAAACCACAGCCATCGCGCAATTAATGATACGTCTGGATATGTCATCCTACTCCGTAATATCTTTCACAGACAGATAAAATTTTAAATGGCAGTCAAACATAATCTACACTACATTAGTCTATTGATGTATAATATTTTTTATTATATAATATTTTAGGTTCTTTGATACGTCGCAAGAAAGGACACGCAATGCAAGGCAGTGCTGTTTATTCCAAGGATACCGCACTTCACCAGTCACACCCCGCTCCGACCCATGACCCCGACTGGGGTTCGGCGCAACTGCGATCTCCCATGCCAAGATGGCAAGAAATCACAGCAGGTGTCCACTTTCGTCTCGCGGAGACCCCTTCTTTCCTCGATGCAGGCGAGAGGGACCGCCTGGAGGTTGAGGTAGGCGTCAACAGCAATGGCAGAATGTCGCCATCGACGCACCACCTCAGGTACGGAACATGGACCTCTGTAGCGAGCGGAAATGTGCAGATGAAACTGGCAGATCTAGCAAAGGTGTATGTCCGCGTACGACACTAATGAACGGGCATATCCCGTCTTTCGCCGAGGGCAAATATCCCGACGGAGGCGGGATATTTGATTATTGATTATTAAATAAAATCGTCTCGTAGAGATCGTCACCTTCGGAATCTGGACGAGCATACACTGCCATTTTGATTGTCTGCGGCACAAGCCGCAGCGCAACAAACTCTCCAGCAAATAACTTCTCCGCTGGCGGTAGCTCAGTCTGTGCTGATTCAACCGAAGAGCGAAGCATATTCTTATAGACCTTTTTTTGCTGTTCGGCATCTTCAACCCTCTCGACCTTGCCAAATACCTGCACGACTGTCTGCGGGCTCTCATCATACACTAAAAAGGCGACTTGTTCGTTCTCTTCGATGTTTTTGTATTTTTGCGTTTCGGCCTTCGTAGCAAAGAGCAAGCCAAAATCATCATCAAGCGTATAGTACACCACTGCAATATGAGGATTCGCCGCTTTATCCGCCGTTGCAAGAACACCTGTGTAATGGTCATTCAAAAAATCACTGATATATTTGCTACTCTCCGAGGAAGATTCTGATTCGATTGATATTCTTGTTGTCATATCATTATCATACCACGTCTTTAACGCTTCTATCTAGGTATGATTTGTTAATATTACGTATATATGATATTATAAGAAAACTATGTCGCATGAAGCAATTCGACCGGTCGACTACACCAATGAAGAAGGTGAGACAAAGACGTATCTTATTGAAGATGTTGATAACAATCCTTTTCGAAAGATCATCATACCACCCAAGGGCGAAGGCCCACGTGTTTATCGAGAGCAATTGACTGCAAAGATTGGCAGCAAAGCAATCGACGACATTTTCCTCTATCGCCCAGATCCACAAGAAGTTCCGTATGAATCAGAATCACCTATAATTAAAATGGGTGGGCTATGGACTATTGGCCATCACTATACCAAGCAAGCTATCGATATGGCGCAGCACGGGCATGATTTTGCCACTTTTATTCCAAACTTTGACTATCCAGTATGGCGTCCATTGCTTGATCCTAAGCTTCGCAAAACACCATATGTCTGGCATGCAAAAAATGGCCTACACGTAACAAGAGCTGTGCTAGGTCATACCGGCGCCGCTCAGGCAAGGGTTAGTGCACACTCATACGGTGGTCATACTGCGTCAGAGCTCCTCTCGTGGCAGCCAGATTTATTTGAAAGTGCAGTATACGAAGACCCCTCGGGGCCTACCGTACATGAGCTTAACCTAAAAGAATTATTAGAAAACGAACTAAAACCGGCAGCTCAAATCATGAACGAAGATGATAATATGCTGCCATCAAACACAAAATTACGAAGTATTCGCCGTATTACAGACCACGGAGTTCATGCCTTTCGTGAGCTTTGGGGACTAAATAAAATACGCTCTGAGTTTCGTGTTAACCTTAAAGCGGCACGAGAGGCTGGCGTACCCGTCGGTCTCATGACGCTTAGTCGTTCAGCTATATTTAGTGCATCCCTCATGCGGGCTACTGCCGAAGAGGAGGGTTTATTCGACCTTATCGACGAGGTAGACGAATACCATATCGCACCGAATATCCGACCAGCAGCAATCAATGAGACAGAACGCAGTATGTTTGATCGTCTCGCCGCATAAAATATCTCTGCGAGCAACTCTCGATCTGTTATAATAATCCCTAATGGCGCGGTGGCGGAGTAGTTACGCAGCGGTCTGCAAAACCGTGAACGCGAGTGCAAATCTCGTCCGTGCCTCCATTGCGCGGGTGCTGGAATTGGTAGACAGTGCAGACTTAAAATCTGTTGGTTGAATAAACCGTGCGGGTTCAAGTCCCGCCCCGCGCACCAAGAAAAAAAGCGACCTCTCGGGTCGCCTTTTTTGTTATTTATTTGCTTGATGAACTATCTTTGCAACCGTATCGGTCAGATCAGCCGGCAAGACAAATAATGTCTTCTGGCTTGGTTGTTCGGATATCTTTTCGAGAGTTTGCAGGGTTCGAACATTGATACCCCCAGGAACTTTCATGAGCATTGATGCCGCCTCGGCTACCACGCCAGCAGCCGCCTTTTCACCTTCGGCCGTAATGATCACCGCACGACGCTCACGTTCTGCCTCGGCTTGCTTTGCCATGGCACGCTTCATTTCCTGCGCTAATTCAATGTTTTGAATCTTCACTGCCTCGACATCGATTCCCCATTGGTCTGTTTGCTTGTCGACAATTTCCTTGATCAACTTGCTCATCTCATCACGCTTGGTCAAGACATCATCCAGATCAGCATTACCGATCACGTCACGAAGCGCAGCTTGGGCAAATTGACTCGTACCATAGACGTAGTTAGTAATTTCAAGCACCGCACGGTCAGGCTTTACTGCGCGCAAGTACACAACTGCATCAACCTGCACCGTTACGTTATCCCGTGTAATCACTTCTTGCTTGCTAACGTCAATTGGTGTACTTCGTACGTCGACGCGAATCATCCGCTGGAAAATTGGGATGATAATCCGAAGTCCCGGATTGCGCATACCCGTATAACGACCAAGTGTTAACACCACTCCACGTTCATACTGGTTCACAATCTTGATACCACTCAAGATAAACACGACAACCGCAATGATAATGATCCACATAATTTCCATACTACCTCCTATTATATGTTTACATTATACGCTAAAACTGCTTCAAGAAATTGGTTGAGAACGTTTTTTCTAGTTTTTTATGTTTTTCGTATCGCTGCCTTGCCAGTTCTATTAGCTTCGCTACAAGCTCGACATTCGATATGCCACTTTTTCGCCAATTGTGACTATATAAGCTACCCGGCATGGGGTTAATCTCATTGAAATAAATCGTGTTTGATTTACTATCGATCAACAGATCAACCCTGGCGATCCCTTCGCATTCGGCTGCTTTGTAGACCGATCTTGCTATATCAATAGATGCCTCATAGAGTTTCCCTGGTAGCTTAGCGGGTAGTTCGCTGTAACCCTGCGACCCATGCTTGCCGCCAGATTTTTTACCACTATTCATGTATTTTGTATCAAAATCAAACACATTATTGTCATTTATCAGCGGACGTTCCACGAGTGCCGGCATCATTACTTCGTTGCCAATGATCGGTACAGTAACTTCTACCAGATTCGGCACGGCTTCTTCGACAAGAACTTTGTTATCGTAATATAGTGCCACTTCGATTCCATTTTGCAATTCTTTACGATTCGAAACCCGAGAAATTCCGATACTTGAGCCCAAGTGTGTCGGCTTCACAAATAACGGATACTCCAATGATTTTTCTAGTTCGCCTATTATCTTGTCCGGTTTTTCTGCAAAAGCATCAGCGTATAAATATTCATATTTTACCACTGGCGTACCGTTCGCTTCGGCAACTTGCTTTGCTAACAATTTATCCATAGCAATGACACTCGCAGGCATATCGC
This sequence comes from Candidatus Saccharibacteria bacterium UBA2112, assembly GCA_002331045.1. GTDB lineage: Bacteria > Patescibacteriota > Saccharimonadia > Saccharimonadales > Saccharimonadaceae > UBA2112. The sequence continues at coordinate 3,602 of DCYK01000041.1, read as the reverse complement.
AACCTACAAATGGAATGTTCGCCATACGCAGTAATCCCATCAAGCTCCCATCTTCACCATTGCCACCATGCATAGCAGGAAATGCAATGCCTACTTTTATTTTGCTTCTTTTCAGTCCTGGCTTTTCAATTGTGAGCCCGCCATCAAATGTTACTGATACAGGCTTCAGTTTATCAAGCAGTTCGCTTATTCCACCGCCACTGAATGTTTCAATCTTCTTAAAGGAACTGTCACTATACCAAATACCTTTTTTTGATATATATATTGGCAGTACTTGATAGCGACCATCTAGTTCCAGTGGCCGAATAACGGATGAGATCGCCGTGACGATAGATATATCATGTTCTGGCGATACACCGCCAAAAAATACTGCTATAGTTTCTTTCTTACTCATAAAAATCTGGCCAATCGTTCTGTAGCATTATTATATCGCCTTCGGCCACAAAATGCTCGAGGTGTGTATAAAATTTCACCGGATTATCGATAATTTGCAGTTCACCCTTAAAACCAGCCGACTCCAGCCCCCTTTGAATGAACTGCGTAGTTGAATTCTGCATCAATACAACAACATCTGCAACACCTGCTAGTAGTTTACCGATATTCTCATGTACTTCCTGTTTTCTATTGCCTTGCTCAACAAGACCAGGTGTAACATAGACCTTTCTTTTTGCATCAAGCTGATCAAGTAGCCTGATTGCCGCCTCAACACCTTCGCGATTACCATTATACGTGTCATCAATAATCCATGCGCCGTGTAATTTGTATGGCTGCATCCTATGTTCGAACGGTTGGGTATTTTTTAAACCTGACTCGATCTCTTTCGTCGTTAGTCCAAAATCATCTGCCACAGCAGCAGCAAGTGAAAGCACGCCAACAAGGTGCTCACCCACAAGCTTAGAGGTAGCTATGATGGATTTTTTACCTTTGCTTAATGTGAACTTTGTTCCTTCAAGAGATACATCGACTCTATCAACGCACCAGCCAGCCACACCTTTCTTACTATACGACTTTGGATCATCTTTTATTGTATTATCGCGCACAAGTCTGCTGTCACTGTTTTTGTAAATATGACTGTCGTCAATAAAATCCTTCAACTCAAAAATTGTTGAAATTGTATTTTCGACTGATCCAAATGATTCTAGATGCGCTTCGTTAATGCCGGTAATAATACCGAGATCAGGTTGGATAATTTCACACAATTCCCGTACATCGCCTATGGTGGATTCTCCCAATTCAAACAACAGTACATCCTCATCGCCATCCAATGTATCGACAAATCGGCTTGTCCCGATTGGCGTATTCATATTACCCGGTGTTGCGGCAACTTTGAATTCTTCCACTAATACCGTTTTTAATATTTCTCGTGTTGTCGTCTTGCCGTAACTACCAACAATGGCTATCTTTTTGGCGGGATGCTTGTCTAGTTTAGCAGTCGCCTTAGCAATCATCCTTTTTTCTTTCGGTCGTTGAATTAGTGCCCGTCCAGCCCATAGCGGGATGACAATAGCATAAACAAGAATGATCGGCATTAAGAGTAAAATCAAAATACTAAGCCATATCGATAGAGACACAGACAGCCAAGCCACAGTTAAGACTGCCAAGATAATCAATAGTTCGACTAGCCCCAGTAGCTTGACCTTAGCGGTCCAAATCAGTTGACGACGTTTCATGACCTTTCGAAAATCACGTGTTCGATAATACCAATGCAAGAAATCACCTACTCGATATTCACTGTTTTGTAACATATATAAAATCACCTTTGGATATGAGGGTAAATAACAAGTCCAATAATATTTCATTTTAGAAACGACTCGATTTCTTTCATCACTTCATCTGGCTGATCAAGGTAGGCAAAATGCCCCGCATGAGTAATAATTTTAAATTTACTACCACTAATTTTGTCGTGGAATATCTCACCATCCACCACTGGTGTTTCTTTGTCATCCTCACCCCAAATAATAAGCGTCGGATGTTGAATGTTTGCCGCTATATCGCGAACATCTTCATTAATAATTCGAATAAACGTTTCGCGCATTTCATCGCCCACTTCAAAGTAATCCATTGCACCCGCACCTTGATACAAACGTCTGCGAGCAGCATCACCTACTTTGTTTAGTCCAGGTATACGGAATACTTGCTTACCGGTTTTTGCTAGTAACTTATACGCTCGCTGACGCGGCGATGACGAGTGACGAATACCACCGGAATCAATCAGGATAATCTTGCCTGGCTTCAGTTTACCTTCGCCAGCCAATTTAATCGTTACTCGACCGCCAAATGAATGAGCAATAACGACAGCGACTTTCTTAATCCCAATCTTATCTAGAAATCCAATAATGTTATCGGCATAATCACCAACACTCCAACTATTTGTAGGTCGCGGACTACCGCCAAATGCCGGAAAGTCGAGGCGAACAACACGATAGTTTCTTACTAAACTATTTGTCATCGCATCAAATGTCTGGAGGCTTGCCCCCCACCCATGGAGTAACAACACAACATCTCCTTTACCTTCGTCAGAGTAATTGATCAACTGGTTGTTAACGACGATTTTCATACCTATCGATTATACTATAGATATGGAAAGAGTACCGCTAGCGGAGCGCATGCGCCCCCAGACTTTAGATGAAGTAATTGGACAAACCCACTTGCTCGATAATGGCGAGATACTGCGGCAGATTGTCAAAAGAAAAGAGCCTGTCAGTCTTATACTGTGGGGACCTCCTGGCAGTGGCAAAACCACACTGGCGCGAATTATCGCCCGCGAGACTGACGCAGATTTCATTGAGCTATCTGCCGTAACTTCTGGTAAAAAAGATATTGCTACCGTGATCGAACATGCAAAGCAGAATTGGAATCTAAAAGTCCGCACCGTTCTTTTTGTCGATGAAATCCACCGCTTTAATAAAGCCCAGCAGGATGCATTCTTGCCTCATGTCGAGTCAGGCCTGATCACACTAATCGGTGCCACAACCGAAAACCCGAGCTTTGAAGTTATTACACCCCTCCTTAGTCGTAGTCGAGTGCTTGTACTCCAGCCGCTCAGCAAAGACGAGATCATCGCCATTATCAAACACGCGCTCGGCGAACTAAAGAAGGTAAAGTTTGTCACGCCAAAAGCAATCGACTATTTAGCGGAGCTATCGGGTGGTGATGCACGCGTCGCACTCGGTAACCTCGAACTCGCACTTGGCATGAATGAGTCGAAAGTAACGCCGGATATCGTGAAAGTTGCCGCACAAAAACACGTCCCGGGATACGATAAAAAAGGCGAAATGCACTACAACGTTATATCTGCCTTCATCAAAAGTATGCGCGGCAGCGATGTTGAAGCAACGTTATATTACCTTTCGCGCATGATCGATGCCGGGGAAGACCCAAAATTCATTGCCCGCCGCATGGTGATTTTTGCCAGTGAAGACATCGGCCTCGCCGGCAATGGTGCACTCGCGCTCGCTGTCAGCACGTTTCAAGCTATCGAACGCGTTGGTATGCCCGAAGGGAATTATATGCTCTATCACGCAGCAACCGCATTAGCCCGCAGCAAGAAATCACGCGAAATCCCCGATCTCATGCATGCCGCAAAAGATCTGGCGAAGCGT
>DCYK01000052.1 GCA_002331045.1 Candidatus Saccharibacteria bacterium UBA2112 | reverse complement strand
CGATTTGCAAGGTTCCCCATTCGCTCTAATTCCCTGGCTGTAAACGAATCATGAACGGATGAATCGAACCGCTCGTTAATTTCGGCCTGAAACGGCTCAATCGAAAAAGTATCAGCTGCTTTTCGTCGAGTCTTTTGTACTGTTAGCTTATCTTTATCCATACTCTCAATACATTATTGACAAAAAGACGCCCGTTTCCGGGCGCCTCTTGTTTACATTATTTGATAGTAACGATTTGAATCGCACTATATTTTTGACGATGACCAGTTTCTTTGTGAACACGTTTTTTACTTTTGTACCGGATCACGCGAATCTTATCACCTTTTACTTCAGGCTCTGTCACCTTTGCGCTCACCTTCACACCCTTCACCAGGGGAGTACCGACGACGGTTTTATCACCGTCAATCGTTAGAAGTGCATCAAGTGTGAGCTCTTTTGTTCCATCCGGGAGGCGGTCCACCAGGAGGGTCTCTTTTTCGGCGACCAAATATTGCTTGCCGCCAACCTTGATTACTGCTTTCATATGTTCCTCATATTATTAATACAATCAGTAGTTAACTGTAACAGATATGGAACTTATTTACAAGACCTACTGATGATTGACAATCAAATGATTGGCGTGAAGCCAGCCATGGACATTGCCACAATCCAAATATTCACCCTGAGCCGGAACGACAGTAGTAGTGATGTTATCCATTACCGCCTGACTAATTGGGTCAATGATATAGTACTCTCCCGATATATCGATCTGACAAAAATTGTGAATCCTGGTCAGCATATCGTAATTTAGTATGTATTTACTGACATTTATCTGATTACTTGGCGCTTGTTCGATCGGTGGTTTTTCAACAATCGCCCGAAAGTTCCCTGTTTCCTCGTCAAAGTCAATCACGCCATACCGACTCACCTGGTCCTGTGGAACGGTAACAGAAAGCATACTATTCCCACCCTGTGGTGTCGCCGCTATCAGACGCGCTAGTTCCGATGAATTATCTCTGTTATATATAAAATCATCACCCATCATTACCGCCACAGAATCCTCTTTTTTCAGCTGCGGAAAAACGAGTGACACTGGCACAGCGGTACCATACTTACTGTTTGCATCCTGCTCGATGTAATGAAAGGTAACGTTTCGCGGTGGACGCGCTAGTTCCATCAAATCTTGCTTGCCATTATATTGCAAAAATTCATTCAACCGCTGGTTATCGGAATAATATTGCTGTAGCTGAACACTCCCCTTGTTCACAACAAAAAATATCTCGTTGATACCCGCCCGAATACAATCGCGCACCACATAGTCAACAATTGGACGATTACCAACTGGCAGCATGCACTTTTCGATTGATTTCGTGATCGGCAGGCGTCGCGTCCCCCAGCCTGCTACCGGTATAATTGCTTTCGTTACTGTAGTCATGTGTGTTATTATACAAGACTTTGTTTATATTTGTCCGCCAGAATAGAGTGCCAGTAGCATAACAACTACGGCCATAAATCCGACCGCTTTGAACAAGCCATGATGGTACTGCCATGTCCGCTGCACTGCCATCGGTAGACGGCGTCGGTACGTATGCGCCATCAGAGCGACAATCGCTGCTGTCAATAGCAGCAATACCGAGCTCAAAGCGGCTGGCGTCATTGACTGGAGCGCCACACCAAACTGCGTCATGATACTCATCCCACCAGTAATTGGTGCGGTATTCTCGACCGGACTCGACACGCCGGCAACTGCACTAGCTGGACGGCCAAATAGTGCTACGATCAATGTAGTATTTTTGCCATTCAGTTTGCCATCAACAACGGCAAAACCAACATCGGTATACTCGCGTCCCAGTAGGTTATCACGGTGCTTCGCCGATGCCATCCAGGCAGAAACGGTCGCGTCAGCTGTTGTGAAATTCTTTGCCAGATTTTCACCCGCATACGAATAGTTATACCCCGCCTTCGCGAACCATTGCCAAGGCGTTGTTCCATCGGGTGCGTCGTGCGCCCAATATTGTTGAGTAAACATATCCTGTGCTTTCAAAAATGCCGCCTGGGATAACTGCGGGTCAGTATACAGCGCGGGTAACTGTTGCCGCTCCCGTCGAGCATTCGCCTGTTGCAACAAAGCGTCCGTTGTCACTACCGCCTTATCACCCAGTACAGATCCCGTTGTCAGCCAATTCGATCCAAACACTAACGTCGCAACAATAACCAACATCACCACTACACCATGCGCACGGACAAGATGTGGCCGAAACTGATTCTTCTTGTGTGGCACCACCGCCATCTTAACGTGATGGCGTACTTTTTTATGCGCTGTGGCTATTTTTGTCGTTGCTGTTCTTTTTGTTTTTTTCATAGCAAATACTGTTTATGTCAATAAGTATACCTCAGTTCAGGCAAAAAAACGAGAGACCGCGTTTTGCGATCTCTCATTTTGCTTTTTAACAGTCTTTATTCGTCTCAACTGCATGCACTACGCCTCATTTGTACGGAAGCGTCGAGTCAGCCACCATGCAAACACGCTGATAGCAGCCAGTATCAATAGCCACCAATACCATGCGAGACCAAAGATCGTCCATACACCATCTTTCTCGTCAGCACTGGTATTTGTACCCAGTACTTCTTCGTTGTCAGAATCTGTACCCGTACTCGCTTCATCACCTTCCGTCTGCGCACCAAGAACTTCCGCATCATCGTCTGTTGCTGGATTTTGCGTTGCTTGATTAAATGCAACAACTGGGGTATCTGTACCATTATCGAGCGTCGTCGCTTGGTTAGTTGCATCCGCAGGAGCAGAGTCTGGACCACCACCATTCGTGTTATCGTCTTCTACTGTTGACATTACCGTCAGTGGGTAAACCGATGATTTACCCTCATTACCTGCGATATCGGAAGCCTCCGCCGTAATTTCATAGTTACCATTACCGAGCTCAGGGGAGAACGTCAGCGTCCAATCACCAGATGAATCTGCGATCGTGTTACCAGCAGACACACCATCAACAAATACTTCAACTGCTAGATCAGGTTCTGTCGTGCCACTTACTTGTGTTTTACTTGCCGAACTAATAACAATTACTGGTGCAGTGCTATCGATCATCACATCGACGCGCTTGGTGCGGCCATTACCAGCTTCATCCAGGGTTCTGACGATGATTCGGTATTTGCCATCATCCAGATCAACCGGGAATGACCACTCACCTGTTGTTGCATCAAACGAGATCGACGTCCATGACACAACGGCGCCACCAAGCGTATCATCTGAATTGTATTCGCGGATTCTATAACGAACATCATCGATTCCCGAACCGCTATCGGTTGCTTTGCCTTCGACACTAAAGACACCAGAGATCAACGATTCGTCGGCCGGAGTATCAATAGTCAGTTGGGGATTCGTGTCATCAATCGTAAAGTTAAATGTCTTTGTCTGTGCCAGGTTACCAGCGGTATCGAGCGCATTATACTTTACGTAGTAATCACCATCTGGCAAACTCGACAGATCGACAGTGTGCGTATAGCTTGTCGCATTGCCCGGTACGGTCGCTTGTGTCGATTTGTAAACGCCGCTGACGCCGTCTTCGTAAATATTAGCAACGACTTTGTCGAGGCCTGTATCGTCGGTTGCTGTGATGACTAGATCGGTATCGCTACCAAAGGCGTTTGTTGTTGGACTTTCAAGATTCACAACTGGCTTTGTGCTATCAACGTACACATCAATATACTTGTAGCGGTGATTGCCAGCATTATCAAATACCTGGACCTTCAGGCGATAGTAGCCATCATCGAGGTCGTTTACGTCAAATTCAAACGTATCCGTGCTGTCATCGTAAGTTGCTGTACCGTTCGTGACGGAACCAATATATGTTCCACCAATACCGCTAACTTCGGTAACGGTGTACTTCACCTCTTTGACGTCGCTTGTCGCGTCTGTCGCGGTACCAGTGACCGTCACATCACCCGGCACAACATCACCATTGGCTGGCGAGGTGAACGATGCGTTTGGTTTGGTGTTATCAAATATCACATTGCGGCTAATTGTTTTGTTGTTGCCATTGACATCTGTCGCACCAGCACGCAGGTAGTATGATCCATCGGCAAAGTTGGTCGTGTCAATCGTACAATTTAGCGTGTATGGCGTTGCGCCATCGAGGCTACTGACAGAACCGCAGCTACCCAAGTGTGCGCTATTAGCAGAATCTTTGATGTTCACCGCCATACTGCTCAGACCGACATTGTCACTAGCCTGGAATTCTACGTTCAAGTCGCCAGCGAACGCTTGGCCCTCTGTACTCGGAGTAACGAAGCTCACCTCTGGACGGGTCGTATCGTTGCTAGTCGCAATATTCACGTTGTCGACCAAAAAGCCGTTGCCGCTTGTTGCTGGTGCTGTTGTACCCGCGACGCGGAATAGCAGCGAGTCGACGGTTCGCGTTGGGTTGTTCTCTTGGTCGCGGAAATAATCCTCCCAGGTCGTGCCAGTATGTACCAAATTACCGTCAACATAGATCTTTTCGATATCGTTGCCAACGCCATCAACAAAATCTATCGCCACCTTGACCGTATGCGGTACTGTGCGGTCAAGTCCGCTGGCGACATCTGGGTAATAGACAAAGTTATCGGTCTCGGCGTCATAATCATAAACATTCACCGCCAGGCCATCGACTTCATCCTTGACCTGGATCCAGCCCATTCGCGCACCATCGCCACGATCAGGGCTGACAGTGACCTGTAAATCAGGCTGGTAGGCACCTGTTGTTGAAGCGATATCCCAACTCGCCTCAAAGTGATCTTGGCGCGTACCACCAGACAAACCACCGTTTTCGGCGCTGGTCTCGCCAGCTTCGTTAGTCGTTTCATACGAGAATGTTTGATCGCCAAACGCACCAGATGTCAGCGCATTGGAAATACGCAGTGATTTACAACCAAAATCGGTATAGCCATAGGTGTTGTAAACAATTGCTTGATCGTAATTGCCCGTCGACTTCCAGCCGTATTGGCCGTCAACCGAACCGTTGGCAAACGTATCAAATGTCGTTGGGTCGCTGCTACATGGTGGAGTCTCGGGCTTGAGCGTGTATACAGCGGCATTGCCATAATTTGTTACGTCGTATTGATCATTTAGATCATTTACCGTGACATCTAATGTCGTATCATCAACAAAAACGTCAATATCGTCATTATGGCTGCTTGTACCGTTAATAGTGAGAACTGTTCCGTCTCTATCTGCATTGATGCCGTGCCATGGGAATACATGTCCGCTTGTCGAAATATTTTCGACTGTGACGACAGAGCCGTTGATCGAAACACCTGATTTATCATTGTTATTCGAGCTGACGTTCGTCAGTTGCACGCCACTAGACTGATAAATATTGATACCATGCAGATTCGTGCCGGCAACGCCTTCAACCGTCAGGTTATTGATCGTCACATTGCTCGTATTGATGATGCCGATGCCCGAGTTATTTGAGTTATTCGTATAGACATAACTAGCGTTGATCATATGTCCGCCACCATTAATCGTTACACTTTTGTTAACGGTCACTTGAGCACCAAGCGTCAGATCACCTTCGATATTCACCGTGCCGCCAACAGCTACGGCATTCACCGCATCTTGCAGTGAGGTGTAATCACAACCACTCGCACAAACCGAAACCGTTCCGGGTGCAACATGAGAGCTAAATGTGACTTCGTTGCCTTCGGTACTACTGGTGTATGCTACTTGGTCAATGATCGTCGAAGCTTCTTTGAGTGTGATCGTGTCACCGCTATTTGCGAGACTCATTCCGCTCCACTCTTCGTCGCAGTCAGTCGCCGTGCTCGTTGCGACATTTGTATCGCGACAGATCTTATAGCTATTGCTAGCCGCAATCGTTCCTGTCAGCGTACCTGCCGACCCACCATCATTAATCAGCCACCCATTCATATTGATCGGTGCAGTCGTTTGGTTTTCGAGGACGATATACTCGCCATTTGCGTCAGTATCATCGGGATCTGGCATTGCCGCCGTAATCCATACATCACTAGCACTCGCTGCTACTGCGGTTTGGGTAAAAATAAACGGCATACTTGCCGTTGCCGTGCTCAAAACCAGCATGAATGCCGCACTCAGACTTGTTACTCGTTGATATAGTTTCTTCCTCGCAATTTTCATGCACACTCCTACGTCAACCTGGCCCACCACCAACAGGCTTATTACATTAACTCTCAACTGATTGTAGTGTAGCACTTTACCCTACCCTTGAAAAGCACTAAGAGTAATCAGCGCCAAGTCACTATACCAGATATAGTAAACTTATTTTTTATGCTCAAGTTCGTGAATACGCCCGTGATCTAGGCCATAGTAATGCGCAATTTCATGCCACAGCGTTCGCTTGATTTGTTCAAACAGTTCCTCTTCATTATGCGTCACACGGAGGATCGAGTGCTTGAACAGCGTGATCTTGTCTGGCATACCAACAACCGGGCCATTACCACGATGTATGAGCGGCACTCCTTCATAAAGTCCCAATAGTACCGTACCATCGCGTAGCTTCATTTTTTCGCGCTGCTGCGGGCTTGGCTCGTCCTCCATAACAATCGCAACGTTTTCCAGACCGGTAATGTATTCCTGCGGCAATTCATCCATAGCACGAGTGATGAGTGCGTCGAATTGTTCATCAGTAAGTTCCTGCATGCTATATATAGTATAGTACTAATCTTCGTGAAACGTGAACCATCCGGGATCTTTTTCAACATCTTTGACGATTGCATTCCACTTCTCGGTCAGTTCATCCCCAGATGGATCGCGTAGCGTAAATGCATCAGCCTCTTTTTGTTCAGCCTGAATCGCATCCTTCAGCCCATCATCCAATGGATCATGTCTGGTGAAACTAACTTTTCTTCGAAAAATACCCATGTTTATGTTTATGCCTTTTGTATTATTACAATAGCATAA
>DCYK01000004.1:10083-20733 GCA_002331045.1 Candidatus Saccharibacteria bacterium UBA2112 | reverse complement strand
AATGACAACAACAACGATGAGGAGTTCGACGATGGTGAAGCCGGAGTGCTTACGCATGACGTTCATAAAGTTATTTTAGCATAAGCGTAACATTTAGCTTGCATTATACTTCCCACGAGATAGTATATTGCTATTATTGTATTATTATTTTATAATAATATACTATATGATCATAACTCCATCGCCATTCTATAAACGTCGCACATATCCTCCCGGTGAAGGTATGAAATACGAAGATGCACCAACCGCATGGCTATTCGAACGCTCGACAACCGCTCCTGACCACATTACTCGACGTTGCGCTGCGGCGGGCATGATGCGAGCGCTCCTCGATACCCAAATCGAAGATCGTAATGAGGATCCTTATATCAATTCAGTGAACTGGGTTCGCGATGTCATCCTAGCTACCGACCAAGATCAGCCTGCGACACTTCCGAATGATAGAAATATTGCCGACTATGTCTTCGGCCTGCCACTCGTCAACGGTCAATTAGATACCACGACAATGGCCGCTACGTTAGCACATAAACCCGATGCAATGACAGAATTTATTAATGATTCCATATTGTCGACAGATCCTAAATTAATTATCGGCCTAGGAAATGGCGGTATTTTGTCCAGTCTTGCGACATACGCCGCCCTTGATCAAAAGGACGACGCTTTTTATCCGATCAGATTTAGTCGCCACCAAAGCAAAAGTCATGACAGTGCACCTGTCGTGGCCGATTTCGAAAAAGAACACATCAAAGAGCTTGCCAAAGACCGAACAGTAATCATCCACGACGAAGACCGCTCGACAGGCTTAACAATTAAATATGCAGCCGAGTACATAGCCAGATTGATCCAAAAAAGAACATATGGCATAACACCAATTGATGCAGAACGCAAACATGAGTTCAATCCATCAGTATTGGGAACCAACTATTCTGAGACCATTTCTTGACCATAAACATCATGGATGATTAAATGAACCACAGATGCATGGTGGGAAAAAAGTAGCCAAATTCAATCAACAAGGTTTTACGATTGTCGAATTATTGATCGTTGTTGTCGTGATTGGTATTCTGGCTGCTATTGTGATTGTTGCCTACAACGGCATCACCATCCAGGCAACGTGGACGAAAATTCAAAGCAATCTAAAATCTATTGATAAATCACTCGCTATATACCATGCACAAAACGGGTCGTATCCGGTCTCTAGCTCGACATGGGTGTATTCGTGCGAAACAGGCATCACAAATTTTATTCCCGAACTCAGCAGCATTACGCCATCGCTGCCACAGGCCCCCTGTGAAAACGCATCGAATCACAGTGATACATGGGTATACAGTTCCAATGGCACAGATTATAAGATCATTCACATACGACCGAACCCTTCAATAGCTGATCAAGTTCCTGCCAACCTCCAAGATACTCGCTATTCTTCTTCGCAGCCAACATGGGGGTATTGGTCGCCTGGAGCCGCAACTTGGTAACATGTAACTCGATGAAGCTTCATTACCAGTAGGGCCAGTAGCTGAAAAACACAGGCGTCCACCTCTTCTATTAAATGCTTCAACACGAGCAATGAGATGGCGTTGCCATCTACGTCTGTCGTTACATAATCAGGGCTATCGAGACGTTTGCATACATGAAAAAATTCATACCTAGTCTCCCTTAAGGACGGATGGATACCGCCCGACCAGCAGCGTAGTTCAAATGAATGGCCTCTTCAAGATGCGGGCATGCTGCGAGAAATTGCTGATAGGATTCGCTATTGTTCATTTGTCCCAATCCATAGGCCACACCCATGGCCACATTACGCCCGCTCTCTGGAGTATCGCCACGAGCAAGTAGTGGTTCATAAATATCCGCACGGGCGAGCATGCCCAGTACAATCCCCGTTCGAGAATCAAGAAAGATATCGATACTCTCGTCACCATTGTATTGTGAAAAATAGTCTGGCCGTACTTCCAATAGGGTAGTAATAACTTTATTGCCCCATTCAAGTGATTCGCGATCGCCACTGGCCATAACTTCAATCATCGGTTGCCATAGCTTGAAGGATGTAAGACGTCCATCCCCGATATGAGAACGTGCCTCGTCAAAACTACCTGCCAGAAATGCTTGTGTCAGTAAATGATCTTCATGTTCGACAAGGGCAGTTGTTTTGATATATTCGACTGTCATCAGTTCACGCGCACGGGCGGCCATGGCAGGATCACTGCCATCGAGTCCGCTCGATATTCGCTCCAGCATTGAATTCAATGTTATTTCGGCAATCTTTTCACTTCGAGCAAAATCGTCTTTCTCAGGTTTTCCTGCTGCCACAAATGCTTCGATAGCAGCCAATCCAACTGGCGCCAGTTTTTCGATAGCCGCTATGTACATATTGCCAAAGTCTTCTTCCTCCGTCCTCGCAAGTACGCTTTCAACGTCCCTGATGAAATCAGGCGTTGGCTCAAATCCTTCAACGTTCGTTGCATTCACTAGATGTGCAATTGCAATGCGAAACATACGTTCAGCGTATGGTCGTGTTTGACTACTCCGAGCATCAATCTTGGCGTCATATGTAAGAGCATCCGCGTAGCGACTATCGGGCATCATCTCAGCATCCCAAGCCATAAAATCGAGCGCTCGGTGCTTCTTTGCTGCATCTTCATCGGCAAGCATCCTACCGCACGCTTCATACATCGCTGTCCGCGCACTCTCGTCATGATCGTCCATGGCCTCACGTGCTTTTGCGAATGCTCCCGTCGGTCCACTCTCCATTAGTGTCCACACTAATTGTTGACTCAGCGGCTGGTGAAAGTTGCCGCTGTTTTTATGAAGTTCACTAGTCATATTTCTCCTTGCGTGTACTAAGCGTACTAATCCGCAGGTCAACCCGCAAGCATAAAAAGATTAAACTATTACGAAAAAGGGCTTATATTTTATCCGTCCGAATCACCAAGCCTAATATGATAAATATTCACATCAATATTTGGATCGTCCTCATCATCAGAGCTGCCCTCACCGCCATAACTAGAGCAAGGCCCTTGACCATCAATATCCGTATCGGTGTTATAAGCAAAGATGACCGCACTTGTAGTGTGGCCACCACATCCATGTGCACCGTCATAGTAGTAATAGTGCGTACTATCAGCCAGGGGATCTTTTGGAATAGCAGAGATATACTCAGGGACAAGTAGTGTATCCAGCCCTCCACCTTGACCAATTTTTCCGTTTGCACCTTCAGCCTCGGTAGGAAGTCGACCATTTTTTGCCTCGTACAATCGAATCGCCTTGACGACTGTTGCAATGTCACCCTGTCGCTGGCTATCACGAGCCGCTTGCGTAATACCGTTGTATGAAACAATGACGATGGCCGCCAAGATTCCAATAACAACGACGACAATCAGCAATTCAACGATAGTGAAGCCGTGCTGTTTCTTGTTACGATAAGTATGTTGCAATTCTTTTATATGCCCATCCTCTATTGCTTATTATCCATAGTACCGCAAGCATCATGATATACAAAACCTCAACTTATCAAACTATGAAAATATTGATATTCGTAGAATTAGCTATAATCCAAAACGATAAAGCAGTCTTGTCGATTCGCATCCCCATAGCCATTAGTCATACCTGCCGGACACGTTGTCCCGCCAGGGTAGGTCGTATAGAGACGATACATGGTCGGAGTAATATACCAGAGCAGCGGTCCTGTCACGCCACTATAAACATACTTGGTAGAATTAGTCGGTGGTGTACCGACAGTCGACAACTGCGAAAGCAGGTATGCACCTGTTGACTCGGCAACTCTCCAAGAAGAGGTTGAGCTAACTACATGACAATATCCAGTGCCGCTTGCTTGCGGAAATCCAGTACCTAGGCAATACCCTCCCTGAGCACTCGTACCTGGACCACCGCTTGAGCCGGGGTTGGATGCAGCAGGCTGAGGATAGCTCCCATTTTTCGCCTTGTAAATTTCAAAGAGTTTTTCCCATTGGCGCAGCTCAGCTGTGATGGCTGTTTGTTGAGCGGATTTAGTAATGCCGCTATAAGCAACAATCACAATCGCTGCCAGTATACCAATGACAACAACAACGATGAGGAGTTCGACGATGGTGAAGCCGGATTTCCGTTCTATTTTTTTCGATGCATTACGAAACACAGCTTTATTCTAGCATAAGCATAAAGAAAACAAACCCTCCTAAGAGGCATACAGTCAGTAGGTAGACAGGTGACACATTACGTGGTAAAAGTAACATGGAAGGTAGCCCCCCTACAGGAAGGTTCGGACATGCAACCTCGATATTTTGTCATTGGAGCAGACGACCCGGAAATGCGGTGCATGGTAGGCATTCTCAATGCTCGCCATGAGATGATTATCGAAGCGAAGGTGAACGGTTCTCGTGTCCACCCCAGCAATGCCTACGACGGCAACAATGCCAACGAAATCGTCGGCACGGGCTCCGACATCATCACTATCGAATGCGCGGTAAGTGGTGTCGTACCCACCAAGGTCATCGACCATCATCGGCCCGGTGATCCAGGCTACGGCCTCGGTCCCGATCGGTTCTGGGAAGCCTCATCTCTTGGTCAGCTGTGTCGGTACTTGAAGATCGCTGATGTGCCACACGGTTTTCGTGTCATGGCCGCCATGGATCATTGTTATGGTGCGGCAATGGAAGGTCTGTGCCCTGGCGTAACACCCGAGGAGGTCCATGACCTCAAGGTGCGAGAAATTGCCAGAAAACGGGGTGTATCGACCGACTACGTCATACGACAGATCCAAGCATATGTCGACGTCCTCAACGACAATGCAGGAACGCCCATCCCTACCGTCGTCATCGGCGACCAGGAAGTTGCCTGCATCCCAGACACGGGAATCGGCTACACGCTAGAGTACCTGTGTGCGCAAGTTGCGGCAATCATGGCCGGCAAGCCAGTTCTGATCAGGGTGCGAGATCGTGAAAACGCCCCGTATCGACGCCACCTGTGCGGCAAGGTCAATCGCGAGACGATCGATCATTTCCTGGATAAATGGGTGCCCGAACAGGGACTAGTAAAGCCCTACGGCAACCCCGAGCGTGGATACGCAGGCGCCAAGGAACCGGCCACCTAAGACACAACTCCGTTACCACCAGCACGCATCCGAGCAGAAAACTCCGCGGCTGATGGTCGCGGAGTTTTCTATTATCTGGATAGGGAAGACTAGCCGTCCGTATCACCAAGCCTAATATGGTAAATATTCACATCAATATTTGGATCGTCCTCGCCGTCCGAGTTGCCCGCGCTACCATAAGCTGCACATGGCCCCTGACCATCAATATCCGTGTCTGTACCGTAAGCAAATAGAACCGCACTATTTGAATATCCAGAGCAGTAGTGATCCCCGTCATAGTAGTAATAATGGTTTGCATCCGCAATCGGATCTTTTGGAACAGTTGAAATATATGGAGCAAGCATCGCATCTAGTCCGGCACCTTCGCCAACTTCACCATTCGCACCATCGTCTTCTCTTGGATAATGCCCGTTATCTGCTTTGTATAATTGTATCGCCTTGGCGATTGTTGACAGATCAGCCTGTCGCTGGCTATCACGAGCCGCCTGCGTAATACCGTTGTATGAAACAATCACAATAGCAGCCAGTATGCCAATCACGACGACAACTATCAGCAGTTCAACGATGGTGAAGCCAGATGCTTTTCGGTGCTTTGCCCACATGCCTCTATTTTAGCATAAGGTTTTTTATAACTATTATCCCCAGTCAAGCGATCATCATGTTCGTATTCTACCTAAAACGAACCATCGTTACTAAGACTAAAGACAAGTGCAGTACCACTATACCGTAATCTGCCGCATGCCGTATTGCCATCGTCTAAAATTTCATCGACTTTGGTAGCTAGCGCCGTGTCGGGAAGGGAACTAATAAACACATTCGTACCAGAACCGCCCGTCCCGCAGCCATTATAAGTATCACCATCATTGTCATATCGCCAATAAGAAGGGTCTATACCTGCCACATCCGGAGGACTCTGCATATAATTACTAAAGCCAGGGGCGCTATTTATCAAGTTCGCAACGTTCGGATTGCTACTGCCCATTATAGTATTGTCAATGGGCCAGCTGCCCCAGGACTGCGAGGTAGCGTAGAGTCGCATCGCTTTTTCGAACTTTTTAAAACTATCGGCAATAGCTGTTGCGTTGGCACTTTGCGTAATACCATTATAGGAAACAATCACAATCGCTGCCAGTATTCCAATCACGACAACAACGATCAATAGCTCGACAATCGTGAAACCTTGCCGTTTGTTGCGCTGGGTATATATGTGCTGCAATTTATTCATGACGCCCATCCTTGTTGGTTATCACCAGATTACCATAAGCGGCATGAGTACACAAAACCCACTTACGTCCGCGGATCAAGAACTTCTATCGCTTCTTTGTAATACTGTATTGTTTCAGGACTCCGTATCACTTTTTTATTTTTATTGATTGAAAACCCGCTGTCTTTAACCATTTTTTCGATGTGCATCGCGTGCTTTACGTCCAGGCCTTTCCACGAGTTCCGAACGATATCAGTCAATATAGGATCTTTATATCCCTTTGCCATATGTCTAACAAAGAATTTGAAATACGAATAATAATCTAGCCACCGAGCCACAGACACCGCCACCTCTTGCGAGGTAGAACGATGATTCTTTGATAAATCTTGACTAAAAATCGCCAAAGAGCGAAGTGACTGCATGCACCGCTGGTCAATAGCCCCCATACCGACCCCATGATCATTCATATCATGAAAGAAATAGCCAGGTTCTGCTGCTATGGGCAACGTTTTATCGACAAGTAAATCCATAATTGTTGATACACGAAACTCGCCATTTTGTCCGTCGCTTTCACGGATACCTAGCGAGAAGTCATTTCCACCGCGAGGTACAAGGCTCGCTTGACGAAAAGTATTGAGCATATCGGGATAGGGAACACCGTTCGCGTGCCACACCCAGTCTTCTGCATCCTCAAACAATACCGCGCGGTTATAAGCAACATCGCCAAGAGCTCTAAAATAGTCAAAACGATACGTCCGTTCAACCTCCGCCGTCTCGGCTATGTCAACGTCATCATCTGTCAACTGACGAAACTCGACATGACCATCATACATGCAAACTCTTGAAAAAGCCTCCCTGCCATTCGCCCATACGCGACGACCTCGGTTGAAGTGCGTCAATAGCACATTATCGCCGTCGCGAAACGAGAGAGCTTCCATGGCTTTTTCACTATTCATCATTCAGGATACAAAATTATAATTAATCTGATTTTTTAGCAAGCATAACCGCTTGCTAGCCGTCGCAAAGTTTTCCGTTTTCCAATTGCAACGTCCGGTGTTGCGATAAAAATTAGTGCAGGTTTGTAAAAATAGTAATTTCATGTTATTGTAATCTCGTCCGGGACATGACATGACTACCGCACTCAGGTAGCCAAAAGTAGGAGGAAGAACATTGATCCAGACAACAGAGGAAGCGATAGCCTTTCTGGCACTAGCGAAGAAGCAACTCGCCGAGGCGCAGATCAGGAAAGAGTGGGCACAAGCCTTGGCCGACGCCTACGAGGGTCGCGAGGCTAGCGGAAACGACAAGCTCATCTTCGGATACGGACTCTGTAACTACTGGGAGTTCGTGCGTATTGCCGAAGCTTACTACGGCGACGAGCTGAGCCTTGACTGGGACGAAGATAACGTCAGCCTGTTCGCCACGATGTTTCGCGAGGTGGTCGGCGACCAGATGGCCGAATACGACGTCAATCCTTTCTTTGCCCGAAGTAGAGGTAACGTGTTCCGACTTCACTTCATGTAGTCGAAGCGGAAGAACTATCATCCGCTCCGCCACGGCTCACTGAGAATGACCCACCAAGTGCTGCGAGTACTTGGCAGTCTACTCGGTGGGCCGTTTTCAATTGCAGAAGTTAGAGAGCAACCATAACGACTAGGGGCTACGAAAGAAGTGAGCCAGGGAGTTATGGTTGTGCTTGCAAACCGTTCCAGCAGACAGGTAAAGTATGCATATGACAAATCCCGAGACTCAGAAAAAAACCGACGAAAGCAAACAAGGTGTTTTCGACATTGATCCTGCTTATCAAGACGCTTTACTGCAAGTAATGTACCTCATGGACTTACAGCCGGAAGTACGAGATATACGTATCGACGAAATCGATCGTCATGATGATAATCCCGAAGCAAAAAGGCATCTGGTTCAATTAAAGATAGGTGAGCTCTGCGAAGCTATGGATATACCAGCCGTAGGGTGGTGGGATTTTACAAAAGAATCCGCACGCACTATTGAGGGCTATCGAGAATTATTAGACCAAGAAGTAATTAATATTGCCACTATTAACGGTACATCGATTGGTGAATTTGTCACAAGCAAAATCTTCTCGACACTGCCATACGAAGCCGACAGAGAGGGCGAGGCAAGTTTTGACATCACCCTAAACCTTCGTGACGGCCGTGAGCTATTCATCCGAGCCGATGGATCGTTTGAAACAGTCGAAATCGAGGATATGAATACAGGTGAAATAATCGATAGCGAGACAGAGACCACGATTGAATTCTATGCCGAGGTGAGGCAGCCAACCGAATCGACAGAAGTATAGTATTAACGTTAGCCACCCACAGGATCACGACGATTGGATATGCAAATAATTATGATGCGTCAGTTTTCAACTTTTCACCCAAGTCTTCCAACCATTCGTCACATTATCTGACCCCCATATATACTGCACTCCCGTCTCGCCCGGTGTAATGCCCCCGAGTTGACATGAACCATTGTGAGATCCCGTCCATGTACCTGTTTGCTGCTTGAACTGACCAGTAGAGGTGCGCGTAAACCAATTGCCTGATTGTGACAACGCAAAAACAATATAGCGATCATCTGATGTACCGGTAACTAGACAGACACCTAGGTTGCGCTGGTTGTGTGTTTCCGGTGTCGTAATAGGCATGGCGGCAGTATTTGCACTATAATTTAGATCCCCATCATAGACTTGCGCGACTGTCGGATAAACACCATTTTGCGCACGATATATTTCCAGCTTTTTCGAAAGATTATTTATATCACTAGAGACCGAAGTGTCGTACGCACTATTTTGAATGCCGCTATATGCTACGATTACTATCGCCGCCAAAATGCCGATAACAACCACGACAATCAGCAGTTCGACAATCGTAAAACCCATAGGTTTTTGTGTCCACTTTGATTGCATTTGTTCACTATTCATTTCACCCTCCTTGCATGAATGTGATATATCTGCGGCTGACAACAAAAAAGGACAGCCACTGCGGCTGTCTAGACCTGAACTAAGGGATATGATCCACTAAATTCGTACAATGGCTGCCCATTTACTTAGTGGAGATAAAAAATATCCCTATGATGTTCAAATCTAGACTCTTTTAGTATACACAATCTACAAGCGTAAGCAAGAAAAAGTCTGAATTTCAAAAATAGGCAAACTTGCCATGGATCTGCATTATCACAGGTGACCACGACGACTGGAACTGCGAGAAAAATTGAAGAGCGATTCACACATTGAGACATGCCTTTCCTGAGCTATAAAGTTATCGATGGCGCAACCCATAACTACCATGACAAATCACTAGAAGATTTAGTTATTGAACTAGAGAAATTAATTTAATAGAAAGTTCAAGCTTTGTAGCTATGCGATTTTTTACTAATAAATACTCTAAATCGTTGACTTTTCACGATCGTTTGCTATAATTTTTACAGCATTACACCAAAGACCGTAGCTGCCACTAGGCTTAATCCGCTACCGAGGCGTAAAACTACCACCATTGTTTTATCCACCCGAAAGGTCTTTGATTACACTGCGAGTATCAAAGACCTTCTTTGATACGTTCGACCCCGCCAGGGCGACGAACTGTATCCACCGCAAGGTTTTACTCGTACAAAGACCGTGTAATGACACACCTTAACAACTCGGATCGAACAAAATTTAACCAAGGAGTTTTACATCTATGGCTATTTCCAAAGATAAGAAAAATGAATTGGTTGCTGAAGTTTCAGACATGCTTGCAACGAGCAAGCTCACCGTTTTTGCTAGCTATAACGGCCTGTCGGTTGCCGATCTGCAAGATCTGCGCCGCCAAGCACGCGAGGCTGACGTCGCAATCAAGGTGGTCAAAAACCGCCTCGTTCGCGTCGCAATGAGCGAAAACGATACGTACAAAAATACCGATACATCGCTACTGACCGGCCAGCTGCTGTATGCAGTCAGCGCCGAAGACGAGGTGTCTCCTGCCAAGGTACTTGATGGATTCGCAAAGACGCATCCGCAACTAGCGTTCGTTGGTGCATTTGGCATGGAAGGTGAAGTGATGGACGCAACAGCAGTCAAGGCGCTCGCGGGTCTCCCGACCAAGAACGAGCTCATTGGCCAGGTCGTCAATACATTACTGTCACCAGTCAATGACATCACAAACGGTCTATCTGGTAACTTGCACGCACTGCTAGACGGTGTCGAAGCAAAAGCAACCGCATAAGACAAAGGAGGGGCTCACCCCTCCGCACGTTTTCGTAAGTAACTTTCGAAAACAGCTCCACCCCCGGATACCGAACATCATGTTCGTCATCCGATCATACGGAGTATAATTTAACCAATGAAAAGGAGTCTACA
>DCYK01000004.1:0-9692 GCA_002331045.1 Candidatus Saccharibacteria bacterium UBA2112 | reverse complement strand
AACGAACTCAAAACTGTACTCAAAGAAGAATATGGCATCGAACCTGCAGCTGCCGCTGCTGTTGTTGCCGGTCCTGCTGCTGGCGGTGACGCTGGCGCTGCTGCCGAAGACGAAAAGAGCGAATTTGATGTAAAACTAGCTGACGCTGGTGCACAAAAAGTCGCTGTTATCAAAGCCGTCAAAGAAATCACCGGCCTTGGCCTGGGTGAAGCAAAAGCTATCGTTGATGGCGCACCTGCGAACGTCAAGGAAAAAGTTTCAAAAGACGACGCTGAAAACGCAAAGAAACTCCTGGAAGAAGCTGGCGCAACTGTCGAACTCGTCTAGTTCGTCCCGCACCACTATTATCGATCCGATTGTTACAATAAAGACCGCCCACAAAGTAGGGCGGTCTTTTGGTTGCGGTAGACACATACGGAACACTGAGGATCTTGCGATACCCTGCGGCATGAGCACTATACTCGGCAAACATCAGACAATGAAAATACTCGTTTGCACAAACTTGGTATTTTATTCGGTTGTTTCTACAACGATTTCGTCGATACTACAGTTATTTTTGTGGACAACATTGACATTATGTATACAGCCTGCTATATATGGTGTTAATATCATCAAAAACAGACAAGGAATGCGAGAACATGTCTGATTTACCAGAAAAACAAGTAAAGCGACTGACGTCACTTATCCAAGAAGCAGAAACAAACCTGGCCGCAGCCAAGGAACTATTAATTAGTATTATCGGCGATGACGGAACGGTCGTTACGCCAAAATCAAGCCAAGAGGAAGTCACAGGAAAAGTGATTGAAGGCGTCTTTGATGGCCAAGTTATGGTTGGTCCTGACGGCAAGAACTATCCCGTTCCTGCCAACTATGCCAGCAAGTCAAAACTGCTCGAAGGCGACGTATTAAAGCTTACGATTGCTGATGACGGTAGCTTTATCTACAAGCAAATCGGTCCGATCGAGCGAAAGCAAGTCGTTGGCACCCTCGTTCAGCATGATGGTGCATACTATGTTGAAGTTGGCGGCAAAGAATACCGCATCCTACTGGCAAGCGTAACATTCTTCCACCTGAAAGAGGGTAGTCAAGTAACGGTAATTGTCCCAAGCGACAACCCCGATGCAACCTGGGCTGCTGTTGAAGCACCACTATAGATCGGAGACCGCGAAACCCCACTAATGATTCCTGGAATTGAGCCAGGAATCATTTTTTATGCTGTCCCAGGAGTAAAAAACAACGAACTTCACGACAAAAAAGCGTACAATAGTACATAGTTATGAGCAAAAAAGGGGAGTCCACCAGTGCGCATACTGCACTGTACCGAAAATACCGACCGCGATCACTTGATGAAATCGTGAGTCAGGACCATGCAACAAATATTCTGCGACGCAGTCTACAGCAGGGGAAAATTTCGCATGCCTATTTATTGACCGGCCCAAAAGGTGTCGGCAAAACATCCATTGCCCGTATCTTGGCGCACGAGATTAACCAGCTGCCTTACGGTGGCGACGAACCGCATCTGGACATTATCGAAATTGATGCAGCCAGTAATAATGGCGTAGACGATGTCCGCGAACTGCGCGACCGAGTCCAGCTGGCTCCAATCAGCGCCAGCAAAAAGATCTATATCATTGACGAGGTGCATATGCTGTCCAAGCAAGCCTTCAACGCCCTGCTAAAAACACTCGAGGAACCTCCGGCACATGTCGTGTTCATTCTTGCAACAACAGATCTACACAAAGTGCCTGCCACGATTATCAGTCGTACGCAACATTTCGCTTTCCGTGCGATCAGTCGTCAGGATTTAGCAGCTCATTTGAAAAAAATTGCCAAGGGTGAAGGTCTCAAGATTAGTGATGACGCCTTGGATATCATCGCCGCTCACGGTGATGGCAGTTTTCGTAATGCCATTAGCCTGCTGGATCAAATTTCTAGCTATGCCACTGAGACGGACGGTATTACGCGCGAAACAGTCGAAACAGCACTCGGTTTTACCCCAGCCGAAACAATCACTGCGCTCCTTGATGCTGTGCATAACGGTGATGTACCCGGTGTTATCGCAACACTCAACCAGCTAGAAAATGATGGGATCCAACCAGCAATTATAGTGGGACAGCTCATCGATGCATTACGGCAGTCACTAGGCGATAATCCGCAGTCAGTTAACTTACTTGATGCATTGCTAGCAGTGCCCGCTTCACCCTGGCCGCAACTCAAGCTATTAACGACATTAGTCATTGCGGCAAAGCCAAAAACGATGGCAACAAAAGCAACCGCGAGCAAACCTCGTCCTACCGTCATTGAAGCACCGGTCATTGTTATCGACAAAACAGAAATGGAAGCATCAAAACAACCCGTCACTGCACCCACTGAGCCGGCATCACAAAAGCAGGCTAAGGCTCCGGCATCAAAAAAACCACAGCGTGCGGCCAGTCCTTTTGATTGGCAACCACTATTAGACTATACGAAAGAACATATGATTGCACTTCATAGCGTGCTGATCAAATGCGGATATGAGCTAACAGATAACACACTGCAAATCTACTGCGGACGTAAGTTCAATAAGGTAAAAATGGACGAGGCGAAGTACCGTGCACAACTAGGTGATGCGTTGGCATCAATCGGGTATCCTGATATGACAATCGAAACCTTGGCAGAGGCAAAACCGCCAGCAGACGAAAAATTGGCTCGCATAGCCGCGATTATGGGTGGCGGGGAAGAATTCTCGCTACAGCAGCAACCAGCAGGAGACAAGGCGTGAGCGCCAAGAAAGCAATCGAAGCGAAGATACCACCGCATAATACTGATGCGGAAATGAGCCTGTTAGGAGCAGTGCTCATCAATGAGGAAGTGCTTGCTGATGTGACCGAGATTGTCCATACACGTGACTTTTATGATAAGCGCCATACAACAATTTACGAGGCAATGCTACGACTCTTTGAGCATCATCACCCCGTTGACCTTTTGACGCTCAAGGATGAACTGAAGAAAAAGAACCAGTTGGACGATATCGGCGGATCTGGCTTTTTAACAGAACTGACCAATTATGTACCGACGGCCGCCCACGCCACCTCATATGCTGAAATCGTTGCCCAAAAAGCAGTGCGAAGGCGGTTGATCAAGGCTAGCGGTGACATTTCCGAAATTGGCTACAATGAAGACAAAACAGTGCAGGAACTACTAGAACATGCAGAAGCAGAACTTTTCGCCGTCAGTGATCAAAATATCAAACAAGACCTGGCGAGTCTCGAGACAATTCTGTTAGAAAACTTTGACCGTCTCGAAGAACTCCATCGTAATAAAGGACAATTGCGCGGACTCAAGACTGGCTATCGTGACCTGGATAATATGACAGCCGGGCTGCAGCGCAGTGACTTGATCATCCTCGCGGCACGCCCAGCGATGGGTAAGACGACGCTTGTGACAAATCTCGCTTACAATGTTGCGACAATCAACAAACAAGCCGTACTGTTCTTTAGTCTCGAGATGAGCAAAGAGCAGCTCATCGACCGCATGCTTTCTGACGTGGCTGGTGTCGACAGTTGGAATATTCGCACCGGCAACCTGAGTGATGAAGATTTCGCCAAGCTATCCGAAGCATCTGGCGAAATGGCAGAAGCACCAATATTTATCGACGACAGTCCCGGTATGACGGTTCTCGAGATGCGCACAAAGGCTCGTCGAGCGGCTCATAATCAACCCCTCGGCATGATCGTTGTTGACTATTTGCAATTGATGCAGGCGAGTAATGCTCGTGCCGATGGCAACCGCGTGCAAGAAGTCAGCGAGATTAGCCGCGGGCTAAAACTACTTGCGCGTGAGCTGAATGTCCCTGTCATCGCTCTTAGTCAGTTATCGCGTAGCGTCGAAACCCGAGAAAGTAAAAAACCGCAGCTATCAGATCTGCGCGAATCTGGATCAATTGAACAAGATGCCGATATCGTCATGTTCATTCATCGACCAGGTTATTACGAACCCGATAATCCCGAGCTACAACACATCACCGAACTATTAATCGCCAAGCATCGTAACGGACCCGTCGGTAAAGTCGAGCTGTACTTCCATCCTGAACGTCTGCGCTTTATGTCACTTGATAAACGGCACGAATAATAAGGCTCGTGCTATACTGGAGAATACATGGCGGGATTATTTTTTAGTAAGTTTTTAACGTACCGTTTTCGCTATCAGATAGGTTATTTACTCGTTGTTTTGGCATTTATCGCGCTACTTGTTATCGCGGGACTTCATGTTCCCGGCGGACTCAGTACGGATGAACAAGAGCAGTTTGTTGCAACGGCAGCAATGGACCTGCAAGACATTGATACGATCGCAGTACCCAACATGCCATTCTTTGTTATGCAACGCGTTAGCATGGAACTGTTAGGACCCAGCGAATTCGCGTTCAAGCTGCCATCACTTATTGCCGCATTCTTTGCTGGTATCGGTGCCGTCTTCTTGCTGCGCCGATGGTTCCGACCGAGCATCGCCCTCTTGGCGACAATCATTATGATCACGACGGGGCAGTTTTTGTTCATCGCCCAAGTTGGGACGGGTACTGTCATGTATTTCCTATGGCCAATATGGTTATTGCTCGCGGCGACAATGATCACCACCTCACCGCACCATAAACGCTTTTGGAAAATTATGTTTTTTATCATGGTGCCCCTCAGTCTCTACACTCCATTAAGCCTCTACCTTGTTCTCGCAATTGTCAGCGCCGGATTGCTACATCCTCATGTTCGCTACGTCCTCAAGCGGATGTCACTCGCGCACTTACTACTCCTAACATCAATCAGCCTCTCGCTCGCTGCTCCGTTAATTGCTCTTATCCTGGTTGATTCCCGTCTTCTGCTGGAACTACTCGGTGTTCCGTCTTCATGGCCGCCAGATGTCCTCATGAACTTACAAAATATATCGCAACAGTACTTTAACTTCATCACGCCGCAGAGCGGGCCCTTGATGACACCAGTGCTTGGTCTCGGGTCAATCGCGCTTATCGTTCTCGGTGTCTGGCAACTATTTAAGATACGGTACACTGCGCGTAGCTACACGCTTGTCGCTTGGATCATATTGCTCCTTCCGATCTTAATCATTAATCCGCAATTCGAAAGCATTGCATTCGTACCATTGCTCCTGCTTCTTGCGAATGGGCTCAGCTACTTGCTACGTTTTTGGTATGACATGTTTCCACGTAATCCCTATGCCCGATTTATCGGCATTGTTCCCTTGGCTATATTGGTTGCTGGTCTCGTCGTATCGGGACTAGGACGATATTTCGATGGGTATCGCTACGATCCAGTCACTGCTTCGAGTTTTAGCCATGATGTCGAGCTATACAACGAACATATAGAGCACAAAAACATTGAAAAAATTGTTGTTGCCGAGCATGAACTGCCATTCTATGCGGCACTTGCGAGCTACGAAGATACCCCTCCTCGCATTCTCACAAGTGTACCTCGTGATAGTGGTTCCTTCGCAGCCACTCGTGCAGCTCATGAAAAGATCACCCTTACGCCAACTCGCATCGTGACGACAGCAACCTCCGAAGACAGCGACCGCTTCTATATCTATAAAAAATGATAAAACTACTATACAATAGATACATACCAGAAGGAGGAAGAAAATATGGCTTTTGACCAAATGAAGATGTTGAACGAACTGCGTAAAGCACAAAAAGATCTAAAGAAACAAAAGGTAGTTGTTGTGTCAGGTGGTGATGACGACAAGCCAATGGTAGAAATCACGATCAATGGCGAACTAAAAGTAGAAAAGGTAAAGATTGACCCCGAACAAGTTGATTTGGATGATATCGAAGAACTCGAGAGTAATGTCGAAGTTGCCATTCGCGACGGTATGACAAAAGCACAAGAAATCGCGGCCGAAAAGATGAAACCCCTCATGGGCGGTCTCGGCAATCTAGGAATGTAGTGGATGTCCAACCTGCTACCGAGTGCATTGACAGATGTCATTGAGGAGCTTGGACGATTGCCGGGCGTAGGTGCACGCACCGCGGAACGATATGCATACTATCTGTTACGCGCTAAACCGCACGTCACAGACAAACTCACGGCAAGTCTCGACAAGCTTCATAATGGTGTCACTTCATGCCCAGTGACCTTTGCGTTAATTGATTCGTCACAAGAGGTGTCACCGCTATACAGTGATCCCTCTCGTGACAAAACGACTATTGCCGTCGTTGAAGAGCCGCTAGATATCATAGCTATTGAACGAACAGGGCAGTATAAAGGCACCTACCATGTACTCGGCGGAGCAATCAGCCCGATTGATGGCATCGGCCCCGAGCAACTGCATATTGCCGAGCTAATGGAACGAATCGACAAAGACAAAGCAACAGAGCTAATTATCGCCACCAACGCCAGTGTCGAAGGCGAGTCGACCGCACTCTTTCTGCAGCGACACATACAAGAAGCTGGCGTCACTATTAAAATGTCACGCTTGGCGCGCGGCATTCCAGTCGGCGTCGACCTAGAATATGCCGATCAGATTACTCTTGGTCATGCCCTAGAAGGCCGCAAAGAACTGTAAGCTCATGAATGAGAATCGAACAGTTGACGAAGCTCATCCCTGACACTGCGATGCGCCGTATTACCAAGGAGATATAACATTTCTGTATATTGCATTGTTTCTGCGCTTATCACTACTGACAACTCCGACCCGCTAGATGGATCTGTATTTGTCGTTATCATATTACCCTCATCATCACTACTATAAGTTCGATCATCAGACCAAGTTATGCGACGATCCAGGATGTCGTGCAGCAGTGCTCCTTTTTCTACTGATAGGGGACGACGCAGCGGTAATTCTTCGGTGTTATCGAGAGGATCTACTGTATAGTTCATATCCGGATTTTTCATTTTATTATGATAACACTTATGCACATATACGTCAACTATATGCGCATAGTCATACCTCTGTTACAATAGACACCAATGAATAAACAAGTAACCGAGATGATTAACGACGCCAATAAGGTGATTATCATCCAAGCCGAAAACCCAGACGGAGATAGTGTCGGTAGTGCCGTGGCGCTCGAGGAAATCCTCGGTGATCTCGGCAAAAAAGTAACGATGTATTGCCCAGTTGATGTCCCCAAGTACCTTCGTTACATTAAAGGCTGGGACAGGGTTGTAGGTGATTTTGATACCAGTGCAGATCTGGCGATTATCGTCGACACTGCAGCCGATGTCCTGCTTGGCAAGGTCCTTGAAACACCAGGCGTACGTCACTACCTGGAAACACATCCAGTACTTGTGATCGATCACCACACAACCGAATCGAACTTGTCATTCGAACATACGATATTATCCCAGGATGCCGTTGCTACCAGCGAAGTGATCTACAATCTTGCGACTACGAACAGTTGGACAATCAGTAAACAAGCCGCCGAAAGCATGCTCATTGCACTCATGAGCGACAGCCTCGGTCTTACCACGCAAAACGTGACAGCACAGACCTACTTCATTGCTGGCAAACTCACTGAGCTCGGTGCCAAAAATTCCGATATCGAAGAACGGCGACGTGAGTTCATGAAAAAATCGCCCGAGATCCTTGCCTACAAAGGAGCGTTAATCAACCGTATCGAATACCTACTAGACGGTAAACTCGCGCTCGTTCATATACCGTGGGATGAGATCCAGCAATACAGCGATCAATATAACCCTAGTATGCTGGTGCTGGACGAAATGCGCCTCGTCGAGGGTGTACAGATTGGTGTTTCGCTAAAATCATATCCTGACGGTAAAGTTACCGGAAAACTACGAAGCAATATTCCTATTGCTGAAACAATCGCCGGTTACTTCGGTGGAGGTGGACATAACTATGCCGCTGGCTTTCGCGCCTATGAAGACTATGACACAATAGTGCATGAACTCATTAATGCAACAGACAAGGCTCTACACGAATATGACAGTCACTCTGTATAATACACTTTCACGACATGCCGAGCCGCTTCGACCGCTCGAAGACAAAAAGGTTCGCCTCTACACCTGCGGGCTGACTGTATATAGCCAACCACATATTGGGAATTGGGTCAGTTATATTTATTGGGATATCCTCGTACGAACACTTCGCGCAAATGATTACGATGTCACGCGCGTACAGAACATTACAGATGTCGGACACCTAACAAGCGATGAAGACGCCGGGGAGGACAAGATGCAAAAAGGGGCACTCCGTGAGGGGAAGACTGCCTGGGAAGTGGCCGACAAATACATAGCAATTGCCGACAATGAAGCGTATAGTCAGCTTGGTCTTATCCGCCCCGACCATCTACCACGCGCAACCGACTACATTCCGCAGCAAATCGATTTCGTTCGTCAACTAGAAGCCAAGGGATATACTTATACACTCAATGATGGTGTGTATTTTGACACGAGCAAGCTCAAGGCATACGGTAAACTCGCGCGCCTAGACATTGATGGTTTACAGTTTGGCGCCCGAGTTGCCGACACTGGCAAGAAAAACCCGACAGACTTTGCTGTATGGAAGTTCAGCGATCCCAACGAAAAACGCGATATGGAGTGGGACAGCCCATGGGGCAAGGGTTTTCCTGGCTGGCACCTCGAATGCAGTGTACTAGCTCGCGAACTACTCGGTGACCAAATTGATATGCATACCGGCGGTATTGATCATATCCCAGTGCACCACACGAACGAAATAGCACAGACCGAAGCTGTCACCGGTAAACAGTTTAGTCGCATATGGCTTCATGCAAACCACATTAAGGTTAATGGCACCAAGATGAGTAAAAGCCTCGATAATATCTATACCCTTAAAGGTATTCAGGATAAAGGCTATAACATACAAGCATTTAAACTTCTCGTCCTGAGTAAACACTATAGAACAGAAGGAAATTTTACTTGGGACATTCTTCAGACCGCACAAAATCGTCTCAACCACTGGCACAATATTGCCACGCTCCGCCACCAAACTCATGCAACCATACAGGATCCTCATAACATTCCGTCACTTGAAGTCATCGATACACTCCGCGAGGTGCTGAGTGATGACCTGAACACACCAAAGGCACTGCGTATTATTGATGAGGCGTTCGCCGACATTGAAGCTGCGAGAGTCGACAAAATACATCGAGGTAATCTTGTACAGCTACTTGAAGCGATCGACGAGATGCTCGGGCTACAACTACTAGAAGATACACCCGATATCAATGAAGAGCAAAAGATGCTGCTAACCGAACGACAGCGAGCCCGAGAGGCAAAAGACTGGGAGAAATCCGATCACGTACGTGATGAGCTAGAAAAGCAGGGACTTGTTGTTCGCGACACTCCCCATGGTGTCGTCTGGGAACGAAGTAGTTAGATAACCACTCCTATACTTGTAATATAGTACTATTTATGTTAAAATATTACTGTTTCGTTCATTTACGTCTAGAGAGGAGTACCATGCGACCCTGCATGAGCACTCAAGCGGCGATCAAGTTCGAACTGGATCAGATGGCTCTCGGTCAATTGGCCGATGAGAACAGCGTCCAGGACCACGCAACAAGCGTGCCGGTCGAGGTCACCCGTGACCGCGCATTCGACGAAGACGTGGCGCACCTGTACTTACAGGTCACCCGCCACGAGTGTACGTTGTACGAGTGGCAGGAGAACAACCCGAGCACCCCGCGCAACAACGCCATCGCCGAGGCGGTCGAAGATCTCATCTACAAC
>DCYK01000013.1:54014-66312 GCA_002331045.1 Candidatus Saccharibacteria bacterium UBA2112 | reverse complement strand
GGTACGACTGATATCGCAGTTGTTAATGATGGTGGTGTCGAAGGAACCAAGATGTTTGGCATTGGTGGACGTAGTTTTACGCGAACGATCATGAATGACATGGAGTTGGGTTATAGTGAGGCCGAAAAACTCAAAGTGCATCTTGGTCATGAACAAATCAAGGAAAGTGTGCGTAAAAAAGCTGAAGGTGCTATTGATAAGACACTTGAAGTATGGCTTGATGGTGTTGAACTGGCGCTCAATGAATTTGACTCGGTCGACCACCTGCCGAATCGTATATTACTGTGTGGCGGCGGCGCGAGTCTTGATCAACTGGTTGATGCCCTGGCTAAACGTGATTGGTACAAGGAGCTACCTTTTACAAAGCGACCGAGCGTACACCACATCAAGCCAATTGATGTCGTGGGCATTAGTGATGAAACAGAGGCAATTACTGATCATACATTCATTACTGCAATGGGCCTTCTAAGGGTTGGATATGATACAATAGTCGGGAGTAAGGATAGTGATACGATTAGAGATAAAGTTAATCGTATGCTGAGAATATAGACATGCAAAAAAAAGATATTATTTACATTGATGTCGAAGATGATATTACTGCTATCATCGGTAAGATCAAAGAATCCAAAGAGAAAATCATTGCTCTTGTTCCTCCAAAACGAATTGGTGTTTTGCAAAGTGCAGTGAATCTACGATTGTTAGCACGAACGGCTGATCATGCAAAAAAGCGACTCGTCATCATTACCGCGAATTCAGCATTATCAAGTCTGGCGGCGAGTGCCAGTATACCAGTAGCAAAGACGCTACAGTCAAAACCGGGTTTGGCTGAGGTCCCTGCGCTAAGTGTTGACGATGAAGAAGTGATTGATGGTGAGCAGCTTCCGGTAGGTGATCATGCGGGATTGGACACTGAGGCGGACGATGGAGATGACAGCACTGTTCAGAGCACACTGCCTGCGGCTGCGATTGCTGGAATTGATATTGATGGTGAGACGGCATCAGCTGTTGCGAAAAATGCCAAGGAAGGAAAATCTCCTAAACGAAAGGTGAAGGTTCCGGATTTTGGTAGTTTTCGTAAAAAGATGGTTATCGGTGGGGTACTCGGTGTTCTATTGATTGGCTTTTTTGTCTGGGCTATTTGGTTTGCGCCGCATGCATCAGTCGTTGTTAGTGCTAGGACATCTGATGTTGAAATACAGACGCCAATCACAATTGGTGAAGGAATCAAAGCGGACAACGAGGAAAAGACACTCCCAGCTGTGGTAAAGACCGAGAAGCAAACAGATACGATAGAGTTTACTCCCACAGGCGAAGAAGAAGTGGGCGAAAAGGCAAGTGGAACAGTGAAATTTTATAATTGCTCGGTCAGTGGAAGCGCTGCAACTGTACAATCGGGCACCTACATAAGTTCCGGTGGTAAAAATTATGTCGTACAGTCCACAGTGACTATACCGAACGCGGGACTAGGTGGTTCAAGTAATGTATGTGATCCGTCATTCATTAACCCTGGTGTATCGGGTGACGTACGGGTTGTTGCCGAGGAGATTGGCGCCGACTATAATATGTCGGACGACGTAAACTTTGATGTTGCCGGGAATTCAGATGTTGTTGCAATATCAAGCAGTGCTATAAGTGGCGGTAGCAAGAAGACCATTACGGTAGTGTCGGCAAGTGACATACAAAAAGCTCGTGAAGAGTTGGCGGAAGAAAATAGTGATAGCGTCAAAAAGGCTCTCGTAGAAAAATTTGAAGATGATGTGATCGTGATCGATGATAGTTTTCGAACGTCAAGTAGTAAACAAGATATCACACCTGGACTTGGCGAAGAAGCAAGTGGTACTGCCACCCTGACCGCAGAGACAGTCTATGCAATGTCTGGTGTTGCACAACCGGTCCTTTCGGCGTTTCTTGATACGGCAATTACTCAGCAGCTTGGTAACTTGGACGGAAAGCGCATCTATGAGAGCGGTGCCAAGGAGTCACGTCTTACTGACTTCGAGCTTGGATCGGACAAAAAGAAGGCGACAGTGCAGCTGAATGCAACCGGTAAAGTTGGTCCAAAGATCACCGATGAGCAAATTAAAGATATTGTTCGAGGAAAGCGATATGGTGAAATCGAGACAGAACTCAAATCGATCGAGGGAGTGAGCGATGTCAAGGTTGATCTATCACCTTTCTGGGTATTTACGGTTCCTGGTGATGATAACAAGATAACCGTCGAATTCAAATTACTGGATGGTGATGACTAATCTTCTTGCGCTCGACGTCGGGACGAAGCGTATTGGGGTTGCTGCTGCCGACGATAGCGTTCCAATTGCGTTGCCGCTTATGACAATTGATGTGGACGGTGGCGAACTAAGCAAAATACAGCAATTAATAAAAGAGCGATCGATAAATACTATTGTTATTGGATATCCTCGTAACCAATCTGGTGATGCCACGGCGCAGACACGCATAAGTCAGGACTTTGCCGAGAAATTACAGCACGATGTTACGATTGTTTTTCAAGACGAGTCGTTAACAAGCGTTATGGCAGAGGAT
Organism: Candidatus Saccharibacteria bacterium UBA2112; assembly: GCA_002331045.1. Lineage (GTDB taxonomy): Bacteria > Patescibacteriota > Saccharimonadia > Saccharimonadales > Saccharimonadaceae > UBA2112. Next base: position 63,771 of record DCYK01000013.1, on the reverse strand, counting down.
CGATTAAAGGCCGATGGCAGGCCGTATGATAAGGCGGCAATTGATGCAATGGCGGCAGCGATTATTTTACAGGATTACCTGGAGGCACAGCATGCCTGACAATAAGCGACCAAATCAAACGCTGGATGGTGTACGATCTGGGTCACCATCTCGTCAGCCGGAAATGCGTCCTGATCATGAATTAGCGTCTCCCAAGCCAGAGCCGTTATTAGAAAGTGGTGATGAAGGTCTCGGTTCGCCTCGTCGACAGAGAAAGTGGAAGAGGTGGCTGTTTATTGTTCTTGGTCTGCTGATTGCAGGACTTATCGCTGGTATCGCCATTTCCTATATGTGGTACAAGCAGCAACTCACTCCGGTATCAAACGATACAACAAAGTATATTCGTGTAACGGTCGAACCGGGCTCACCTCCAGCTGTCATTGCTGAGCAGCTTGAGAGAGAAGGTGTTATCCGAAGCAGTATCGCCTTTCGAATTCATACAAAGCTAACAGCGACAGAGAATAAGCTTCAGGCAGGAGTATATACTCTGCAGCCAAGTTTATCGACGCCAACAATTGTCGATTATCTTGTAAAAGGGCGTCAGCACACCTTTGCGATTACTTTTCTGCCAGGTGATACACTCGAGAATAATCGGCAGCGTCTGATTGACCTAAAGTTATTTGCTATCAAAGATATCGATGCTGCATTGGCAAAAGACTATGATCGTCCACTCTTTGCGACAAAACCTCGATCGGCAGATCTCGAGGGATATATTTATGGCGAAACTTATCATTTCGATGCATCGGCAACGCCTGAAACGATCTTGGGGCAAGCGTTTGATCAGTTTGAGGCGGTTATTGAGGAGAATGATTTAGTTGCTCAGTTTAAAAAACAAGATCTAACACTTTATGAAGGAATTACATTTGCATCAATTGTGCAGCGGGAAGTGCCAGATCCTAATGATCAGCGACAGATTTCCGCCGTCTTTTATAACCGTATGGCGAACGGGATGAACTTGGGGTCGGATGTAACGTATCAATACGCAGCCGACAAGCTCGGTGTCCTTCGGACGCCAACGCTTGAGTCACCCTATAACACGCGAATCTATGAAGGACTGCCACCTGGACCAATTGCTACTCCTGGTGAAAGTGCACTAAAAGCTATTGCGAATCCAGCCAACAATGACTATCTTTTCTTCCTGAGCGGTGACGACGATGTAACATACTATGCTCGCACAGAGGCGGAGCACCAGCAAAACATTGAGCGGTACTGTCAGAAAAAGTGCGACATATTGTAGTTGACGAACGAGAGGGACAAGATTTCCTCAGCTGAATCTCATAGAATAGTGCTACGCTTATTAGTTGACATGCGACCGAGTAATGGGGTAAAATAAAAGGAGCACATTAACTGAGATGAACACCGTATGTGAGTAAAGAAAACAGAATGTTTTTTGGTGTTCACGACAGAATGAGCCTACCGACAAATGTCGTACGGGTATCGAACAAACAGTTTCAATAATAGTAATGAAAGAGGTCGATCGTTACCCTTTTCCGCGCGCGGAAGAAAGACAGAGTAAGGTAGAAACTTCGTAGCAATACGAATGGCAGGAGAGTGAAAATTAGTAATCAAACTGTTTTAGGCGGTAGCCCATCAAAGGTCGACCGTTTGAGGCACCGGGTCACCCGACCTCAGTTACATAAAAAAATAAAAATGCCGAAATTATCCGCATGGATGGTATATAGCGGTGTTTTTATCTCGATTATTGCCGTTATTGCCGTCGGGTATCAGCCCCCTCGTGAAGCAACTCAGGCTACAACAGTGGCAAATACAACACAAACTCCCGAGACAACGCCAATTGTTATTGAGGGAAATGCTGTTGATAAGATCGTAGCAACTGATGTTGCTTCAAACATTGCCGAACAGACAAATATGTCAGTCGCTGAGAATGTCGCCGAACGAGCAGCATCACTTGCTATTGAGAATGAATTAGCGCAAACAGATACGACTGCCATTATTAAGCCTCAAATTGTGCAGCCAACAGCAAGTAATCGTGATGTGGTCGTATATACCGTGAAAAAGGGTGACACGATGGCAACAATAGCGAACGCGTACGGTGTTTCGAGTGAAACAATTCGTTGGGCAAATGATATGACAAATAACAACGTGAGTGTGGGTAAAAAGCTCAAAATTCCACCAGTTGATGGCGTGCTTTACACGGTTAAGTCAAGCGACACGCTTGATAAGCTTGCTCAGACGTACAATGCAAATAAAGCGCGTATTATATCTTATAATGATCTTGAGATTAGTGGGCTGAAAGCTGGCACGAAGATTATTATTCCTGGTGGCGATCTTCCTGAAACGCAGCGTCCAGGATACGTTGCCCCACAAGTGCAAACTCAAGTGCAACCCCAGCAAAATTACGTCAATTACGGAACTGGTTTTGGCGGTACTTCATGGCGTATCAAGGTTGGTACGCCGGGGCTTGCAGGGAACAGTTATGCATATGGTAACTGTACGCGCTATGCTTACGATCGTCGTATTGAATTAGGCCTAGGGGTTGGTCGTAACTGGGGGAATGCGGCAACATGGTCGTCATATGCAGCCAGTGAAGGCTACCGTGTTGACAATACACCTTCTCGAGGAGCAATCATTCAGAACGCTGGTGGCTATGGTCACGTTGGTATTGTCGAACAAGTGAAGCCAAATGGTGATGTAGTCGTCAGTGAGATGAATGCTTATGTCTCTGGTGGTGGCTGGAACGTGGTAAACGGACGAATTATTCCAGCGAATCAGGCGCGCTATTACGCCTACATCCATTAGAGCGTTATTTCGAGGCGGATCGCTGCGTTAATAGACTGCGCGATGCTCGCTCGACGTACCATATGTACGGCCTCGTTTCGCTTCTCATCATCGCCTTGCGCTCCATCCTCGAAATAACCCTTTAGTCTGTTGCCGTAAACTCTTTAAATAAGTAATGTTTGATGGTATAGTTATACATTATGTTTATCGATACGGCGACAGTTAGTATACAGGCAGGAAAGGGCGGCGATGGAGCCGTTAGCTTTCGGCATGAAGTATATGTTGACAAGGGGGGTCCCGATGGCGGTGATGGCGGACGCGGTGGTAACGTCGTGTTTGAGGCGACAGAAAACCTAAATACTCTCCTTGATTTTCGCTACAAGCCAGAACTAAAGGCGAAAAACGGTGTTAATGGTGCCAAAGCAAAACGGACCGGAAAAACCGGTGACGATTTGATCGTGAAAGTACCAATGGGTACAGTGGTAAAACGTGATGGAGTAGTGATTGCTGATCTGGTCGAGCATGGGCAACAGCAGATCGTGGCGCGTGGCGGTGATGGAGGATTTGGTAACGCGCATTTTAAGTCATCTGTTCGTCAGACGCCGCGCATGGCTGAAAAGGGTGAGTCGGGCGATGCATACGAAGCAGAATTAGAACTAAAACTACTGGCGGATGTCGGGCTGGTGGGATTACCGAATGCTGGTAAATCAACATTTTTGAGTGTTGTGACAAATGCCAGACCCGAAATCGCTGGTTATGCATTTACCACACTGACACCAAATCTTGGGGTTGCGACAATCGATCAATCGGACATGCTGATTGCCGATATTCCGGGATTAATCGAAGGCGCTGCTGAAGGCAAAGGTCTCGGCGATCAGTTTCTTCGTCATGTTGAACGTACGGCGGTACTTTTGCATCTGATTGATGTGTATAGTAATGATATTGTAGTCGACTATCAAACGATTAGACGTGAGTTAACGAAGTATTCAAGCGAACTAACTGAACGGCCAGAGGTAATAGCGCTCACAAAAATTGAAGGACTGGATGAAGATATTGTTACGATGCAAATTGATGCACTCCGTACGGTTATACCAAAAGAGACGTCAATTATGACAATTTCTGCGACGGCAAGGACTGGGCTGACGGAACTACTGCGGGTGTTACAGCAACGCGTGTCTACGGTACGAGCGCAGGTGGCAGATGGAGGGGGTGATAGCGAGGTGGATACTATCCCGACCTTAACGCTAACAGGTCAAAAAGCGCAAGAAGCATGGACTGTCGTAAAACACGATAATCACTATATTGTGATTGGTGGAAAAATTGAAAAGTTTGCCCGACGGACAAATTTTGACCAACATGAAGGGGTGAATCGTCTGCGTGATATTATGAAAAAAATGGGCATTACCCACGAGTTGATGCGCCAAGGCGCAATGGGTGATAGTCATATCAGAATAGGGGCCAGCGAGTTCCCGTTGCGCGAGCAGCCGCGATAAAACAAAAAATGCGTAAAAAGTGTTGACATAATTATATATTAATGCTATAATTCTTTTTACCATCATGTGAGGTTATCCGTGATCGGTACATTGACAAGTCAAGTAAGTATACATGTTTGTACTGCGGTGAGAGGTGATTTTGATCATTTGTCACCGCAGTGCAACCGCCTGCGGAACCAAAAGAGAAGGAGAAGGGCATGAGACACAGTCTCTACATACCCACCCCCACCCCCAGTGAATCCTCGGCGATCATGTTCGGACCGGCCCCCGCCGGCGCCCCGCGCGGGCGATCTTTCAGTTTCGGCTGACAGACCTCGCTGGCCACGCCTCATATTGACACTAGCTGTTAATTGAGGCGCTTGTGAGATTGGGATAGAAGTGCTCATCGTGCCAACTGCGGCGGCGAACACACTTCGGCACAGACTTGTGCTCCCGTGCCTTCTTCGCGAAGGATCACAAATAGGCAAAAATAAATGAATAGCAGTACCGCGAGAGCGGAGCCGCACTGGTTGGATAAACCGGCAGCGGCTCCGCCTCGCGGGCAACAAAGACTTCTAAGGTTTGGACGAATAGACCAGACCGAGAAATCCCGCGGGGTGCGATATGTGTAGCGCTGTCCTCGAGCCGACAGTGGCCAAGGATCTACGCAATGAGTGCAGCTTCAAAGCGCCTCTCGCACCCCGCGAAGACAACTTATTTGACTTGTCATATTTAACTCTTGCACCCAACGGGTGTTTTTTTATTTCGGTATAGTAATACAGGAGAAAAACTATTGACATTTATTATATGAAATGTTAATATAATCAAGATTGTTAGGTTGGTGGGCATCCCTGACCGATCATTTACAACCTTAACTAGTGATAAGTTTTGCTACAGACTGACAGGTATCTTAAGGGATATCTCTCAGTCTGTAGCAAGCTACTACTTGTTTATTTACAAAGATGTGAATAGCAAGCGCTACAGCTCCCAGAACCCCCAACGAACAGGAGAAAACCATGGGGAAGAAGATGAACGCAGGAATCGCATCGGCATCCATGGCTTGTGCCGCGGTCGGCATCTGCCTGGCGCCGTCGGCGGCCGCCACGGAGTACGAGTACGAGAGCGGCAAGAAGGTCGTCTACAACGAGTGGCGCAGCCCGTCGGTGGAGTTCGCCGAGTCCGGCGTCGTCAACTCGCGCGCCGCAGACCGCATCGTCTCACCCGGCATGTTCGTGCCCAGGGGTGCGGACGACCCGACGGTGTTCTGCCCCGGCACCATCGTCGAGGCGTGGGAGTTCGGCCCGGTCCCCGGCAAGGGCATGTCGCCCTGCGCCGACGACTGAGTCGAATCTGGCGAGCCAGGCTGTTGCGGGAAACCGCACAGCCTGGCTCTGCCAGGACAAGTAGTTTTAAAGACGCGCTAGTTAAGGTTGTCTTTCTTGATATATTCACAGCACCCAATGGGTGTTTTTTGTTTTGTTCAAAAACGGCTATACTAGGTAACTATGACACAAACGTTCTTTTTTTATGATCTCGAGACTAGCGGGCTCTCTGGTCGCGATGACCGGATTATGCAGTTTGCTGGGCAGCGAACTGATATGAATCTGAATCCCATCGGTGATCCAGTGAATGTCTTTGTAGCGTTAAATGATGATACGCTACCGAGTCCTGATGCACTGCTAGTGACCGGTATTACACCACAGCAGACAGTAGCTGATGGTTATACCGAGGCGCAGTTTGCCGATATTTTGCTGAGTGAAATATTTACAGAGCAGACGATTGTCGTAGGCTACAATAACATTCGTTTTGATGATGAATTTATCCGTCATTTGTTGTGGCGAAACTTTCGTGATCCGTACGAATGGTGTTGGCGTGATGGTCGTTCGCGCTGGGATTTATTGGATGTTGTACGTATGACCCGTGCTCTGCGACCTGATGGTATTAACTGGCCAGTGGTGGACGGGAAGCCAACAAATCGCTTAGAACTACTCACGAAAGAAAACGGTATCGCTCATGAAAATGCCCATGATGCGATGAGTGATGTGACGGCACTCATTGCTATCGCCACATTGATTAAGGCCAAGCAACCGCAATTATTCGATTATTTACTGAAAATGCGGGATAAAAATGAAGTAAAGAAACTCGTTAACCTCGACGATAAAAAACCGTTTGTCTATGCGAGCGGACGCTACGATGCTGAGTTTCACAAGACAACGATTGCATTCCCGCTTGCCCCCGGAAAAAATGGTAATGTTCTGGTGTATGATCTTCGTTATGATCCAGCGCCGTTTGTCGACCTCAACAGTAAAGAGCTGGCAAAAAAGATATATGCCACTTGGGAGGAACGTAAGGCTGATGATTTTGTGAAACTACCGGTCAAAGAGTTGCAGTACAATCGAGCACCGGCAGTAGCACCATTGGGCGTATTGGAGCAAGAGAATGGGTGGTCGCGTATTGGTTTGTCGTCCGAGATTGTCGAGAAGCACAAAAAAGCGCTCCTGGCTGCACCGCATTTTGCCGAAAATCTACGTACACTTTATGAGAATAAGCCTGAATATAAGAAATCATCCGACCCCGAGGCGCAGTTGTATGAAGGCTTTTTGGACGATAGCGATAAGCTGCGCGTCCAGGCGGTGGCATCGGCGGACGAAAAGAAACTGGCAGATTTTCAGCCAGAGTTTCGTGATGAACGACTTGACGAACTATTACTCCACTATAAAGCGCGTAGTTTTCCGCGTAGTCTGAGTGCTGACGAGATGGCACGATGGGAACAGTGGCGAGTAGGGCGTATTCAGAGACAGCTGCCATCTTTTCTCAGATCAATGCAGCGTCTTTCGACGAGCGGCTTGGACGAACGTCATCAATATGTTCTGCAGGAAGTGCAGCTATGGCTTGAAAACATAGCGCCAAGTGATACTAGTGATAACTCGGCAAGCGAGTAGTGGTCTAGTGATTACTACCAATCCGTCGGGTAGTGGTATGGTAAAGACGACGAAGTGTACCCCATTGTCGGCGTGTCACTTCGGCTATGATGATACTCATTGCAAGCAATAAAAGAACAAGCATGACATTTGGCGGTAGGCTCATCCTTGTGCCGGGTATTTCACCAACGAGCAAGAAGTGGATGAGCATATCTGGAACGCGTAGTACATTGAGTAGTAGCAGAAGCACTAATATGGATACAGAGGTCGTGATGATATGACGCATAGTAGACACCTTTACTATAAAATTATGAAACTACAATAGCAAATATGTCAATATTATGCAAAAATAAGCATTATTAGTGATCGGCTAAGAAGTGAACGCGCCGACGACAAAGCGCACAACTGCGTAGGCAAGGATGGCGACTACAATACCGACGATAGAGTAGAGAATGGTATTCTTTGCACTTTGGACAGCTGTTGCGTCTCCGTTGGACGTCGTATACCTAATGCCACCTATAATGAGCATGATTACGCTGACTGCACCAATAAGAAATAACAGGACATTTGTAATAGTTTGAAATGCGCCGTCATCACCAAAAAGGTTTTCGGGTGTATTATCACCTCGCGAGGATCCTGGTCCACTTGTGATATCGATATCTTGCTGTGCGCTCACAGCTTCAGTTACCAGTAGACTGCTCGCACCGACGGCCATCAGAGGGATGGTAAGTAGTGAAAATATCCCCGATAGTATGTTTCTCTTCATGCTGTTCCTTTCTAAGCATTAGTGTTGTTTCTTTTATACCACAATAGACGATAACTGTTAAGCTGTTCCTTGGTGGAAAAAAACGTAAAAAAACTGTATAATACGTAAGCTATGGGAGAGGTAATTCGAGTTACAGGTGCTCGTGAGCACAATTTGAAAAACGTGGATGTTGAGATTCCGCGTGACAAGCTTGTGGTAATTACGGGTCTTTCTGGATCGGGCAAGTCCTCATTGGCGTTTGATACGATTTACGCCGAAGGTCAACGTCGTTATGTCGAAAGCCTCTCTAGCTATGCTCGACAATTCTTAGGCACGATGGACAAACCAGATGTCGATCAAATTGATGGGCTTAGTCCGGCGATCAGCATTGATCAGAAATCAACGAGCCGCAATCCACGTAGCACCGTAGCGACGGTTACAGAGATTTATGATTATTTACGCTTGCTATTCGCTCGTATCGGTATCCCGCACTGTCCAATTGATGGTGAGCCGGTACAGCGTCGAACGCCGCAAGATATTATCGATGAAATTCTCAAGTATCCCGAAAGCAAACGACTCATGATACTTGCACCACTCGTCAAAGATAAAAAAGGTGAATTTGCTCATATCCCCGAGCAGTATCGTCGCCTGGGATTTGCTAGGGTGCGAGTCGACGGAGTGATATATGCATTGGATGAATTTCCCGATCTACAAAAAAATGACCGGCACAATATAGAAGTCGTCGTCGACCGTATCGCGGTGAGCGATGATATGAAATCACGGGTGGCACAGTCGGTTGAACAGGCGCTCGACCTGGGCGGTGGGATCGTGGAAATTTTGCGAGTTGATGACGACGAAGTTGATATTTATTCGCAGCGCTATGCATGCGTGAATCATCCGAACGAAGAAATCCCCGAACTTGAACCGCGCTTGTTTAGTTTTAATGCGCCGCAAGGAGCGTGCCCAGTCTGTATGGGTCTAGGTAATAGGCTCGAGGTTGACCCTGAACTTGTATTTAATCCCAGCTTGACACTTGCCGAAGGGGCAATTCGTCCCTATAACCGTGTCAATAGCGATGCGTGGTATATGAAGAAACTTTCGGCCGTTGCTGAAGCGCATCGATTTGATTTGCGCATACCAGTCAAAGATCTCTCGGATGAAGCAGTGCAAAAAATACTCTACGGAACTGGCAACCAGCAATATCGCGTCAGATTAGGAACGGGACGTTATTATGATTCCGCGTATGAAGGAGTTATCCCAAATCTCGAGCGTCGTCATAAAGAGACGGACAGTGACTTTATGCGTCGCGATATCGAGCGTTTCATGCGTGAACGTGAGTGTCATGCATGTCATGGTGCTCGATTAAAACCCGTGGTACTAGCCGTCACGGTACATGGCAAGAATATTATGGATATTTGTCGACTTGGTGTTGACGAGGCGTTGGACTTTTTTGCCAATAGATTTAAATTGACGGACAATGAACAATTTATCGCTTCGCAGATTCTCAAAGAGATCGTCGCAAGGCTCAGCTTTATGAGTAACGTTGGCTTGACGTACCTAGAGTTGTCTCGTGCCGCTAATACACTCAGCGGCGGTGAAGCACAACGCATTCGCTTGGCAACACAGATTGGTAGCGGGCTGCAAGGGGTGTTATATGTGCTCGATGAACCCTCAATTGGACTGCATCAGCGCGACAACGATCGATTGATCGCAACACTTAAACGGCTACGGGATTTGGGTAATACGGTATTGGTGGTCGAGCATGATGAGGATACAATTCGTGAAGCCGACTATCTCTTGGATATTGGTCCGGGTGCTGGTATTGCCGGGGGTAATGTAGT
>DCYK01000013.1:50522-53929 GCA_002331045.1 Candidatus Saccharibacteria bacterium UBA2112 | reverse complement strand
AGCACAACGCATTCGCTTGGCAACGCAAATTGGTAGCGGGCTGCAAGGAGTATTATATGTGCTCGATGAACCCTCAATCGGACTACATCAGCGCGATAACGATCGATTGATTGCAACGCTCAAACGGCTACGGGATTTGGGTAATACAGTATTGGTTGTCGAGCACGATGAGGATACAATTCGTGAAGCCGACTATCTCTTGGATATTGGTCCGGGTGCTGGTATTGCCGGGGGTAATGTAGTGGCAGCTGGAACGCCAGCCGAGGTCGCGAAAAATAGTGATAGTATCACGGGTCGCTACTTGGCGGGTACAGATAAAATTGATGTACCAAAAAAACGGCGTGTGATCGAGAAAGACCGACAATTAGTGATCAAAGGAGCGCGTGAAAATAACCTCAAGTCAATTGATGTTACATTCCCGCTAGGAGTGATGACAGTGGTCAGTGGCGTTAGTGGCAGTGGTAAATCGACATTGGTGAATGATATTCTTGCGAAAGAGCTATCTGCGCGACTACATCGTAGTCAAGAAGTACCAGGTGCCCATGATGATATCGAAGGCATCAAACTGCTAGACAAAGCGATTGTTATTGATCAATCGGCAATTGGACGAACTCCACGTAGCAATCCGGCTACGTATACAGGTGTCTTTACACCGATTCGTGAATTATTTGCTAGCACTCCCGAGGCAAATATTCGTGGCTACAAGGCCGGACGTTTTAGCTTTAACGTCAAGGGTGGTCGTTGCGAAAACTGTCAGGGTGATGGAGTGATTAAGATCGAAATGCACTTTTTGCCCGACGTCTATGTGACGTGTGATGTTTGTAAGGGCAAACGGTATAATCGCGAAGCGCTTGAGATAAAATACAAGGACAAAACGATTAGCGATGTACTAGAAATGACCGTTGAACAAGCGGCGATATTCTTTTCGAATGTGCCGGCGATCGCTCGCAAGCTTGATACATTAGTTGAAGTGGGACTTGGTTACATCCGACTAGGGCAGCCAGCCACAACGTTTAGTGGCGGTGAAGCACAGCGCATTAAACTGGCGAGTGAATTATCGCGACGTAGTACGGGAAAAACGATGTATATCTTAGATGAACCAACAACCGGCCTGCACAGTGCTGACGTTAAGCGGTTGCTAGCAATTTTGCAAAAGCTCGTCGAAGGCGGGAATACGATGGTAGTCATTGAGCATAACTTGGACGTTATTAAAACCGCCGATCATATTATTGACATGGGGCCTGAGGGTGGTAGTGGTGGTGGTCGAGTCATTGCTGAAGGTACACCAGAGTACGTCGCTAAGTCTCAGCAGTCGTTCACTGGTCAGTATTTAAAGACGTTACTACAATAAAACTTTTACAGCAATAAATCCAAGAACAATTAAGGCAATAAAGACAAAGCCAAGGATGTCGATGTACTTTTCGATTTTGTCTTTGTATCGTCTACCAAAATGATGCATCAAGTAGGCGACCAAGAAGAACCGTCCCCCGCGGCCGATGAATGAAGCAAGAGCAAACAATGGCAGATTGATAGCGAATATACCGGCTGCAATCGAGAATAGTTTGTAGGGAATTGGTGTAAAGCCAGCAACGATAACAGCAAGGAATGTATATTCATTGTACAGATTTTCGACCGTAACAAACTGCTCTTGCAGGTGATAGGTGTCGATAATGAGCTTTCCAACTGTCTCTTGCAATCCGGCACCAATGATATAGCCGAATATGCCACCAATGACACTGCCGATGGTTGTAATGAGCGCCAAACGTAGCCATTTATGTGGTCGTGCCGTGACCATAGCAATGAGTAGTGGATCGGGGGGGATTGGAAAGAACGAGCTTTCAGCAAAGCTCAATCCGGCTAGTGCTTTTTCGGCTTGTTTGCGCTCGGCCCACGAAATAACCCAATTATAACTATTACGCATCCATCGGCGTGGCCCATTAAAGAGATTGATCAGCCAAAAATCTGGTTTTGTTTCCTGAAACTTTTTATAATCAGGTGCATTTTTTCGTTTAAACATTGTTATTAGTAGTATACCACTCATCGCCTATTCAGTCAGAGTATGATATAATAATACAGATACATACAATATCTACCGCAGGAGGATTATGGATATTTCACTGAAACTGACCGAGAGGACTGCTCAAGGTAAACAAGTTAAAAAATTGCGTGCTGACGGCATGGTGCCAAGTGTTGTATATGGCGGCAAAGCCGACCCGATACATACTCAGTCGCCGCTAGTTGAAACAACCAAGGTGACACATAAGGCAGGGAAGCATTCACCGGTGCATTTAACGATTGACGGCAAGAAAAAACTGGCAATTATCAAAACAATTGATGTAGATCCAGTCAAGCATCGTGTACGTCATGTTGCTTTTCATACGATCAAACAAAATGAAGCGATTGTGACAGAAGTCCCCATTCATCTCATTGGAATGGGTGAGAGTCCTGCCGAGCGCGCTGGTTTGGTGGTTCTGCAAGCACTTGAACATATCGAGATCAAGGCAAAGCCAGCCGATCTTCCTGAAGCATTGGAAGTATCGCTTGAAAAGCTTGCATCGACCGATGATAAATTACTGCTAAGCGATGTCCAATTGCCAAGCGGCGTTGAGTTTGCCGATCACGAACTAAACCTCGAGATCGTCGTTGCGAATGTCTACGAGCCAAGCGCACTACAAGCCCAGAATGAGGCTGCTGCGGGTGATGGTGAGCCAGAGGATGTCGAGGACGTCCCTTCAGAGCAGGGTGCGGATAGCGATCAAAGTAGTCAGGCTGAAGAAACCAAACCTGGCGGTAAAGATCAAGACGAGCCAAAACAGGAAAACGTTGACGCGAATAAATAAAGCACTTCGTTGTTTAAAATAAAATCCGCCCCTTTATATAAGGGCGGATTTTTTGGATAACATTACCGATCAGCACAGTGCGTCCTCACGGACGCACTGTGCTGATTTGTCAGTATCAGTTGCGACGCTTCGCGGATTTCCGCTTTGACCGCTTGACCGGAAGATCCCTGCTGTCGGCTTTGCTGTTGGCTGGTGAGGTGTTCACCTCATCAGATGGCAGCAAGTGCCGAGTTCGTCTGTCGTCGACGACCAGACTCGAGACAGGACCGAGGCCATCACGTCGAGTAGGAATGGGAAAAGCCGCCGTACCGCGAGGGGTGCCTTGATCGAACAAGTTACTGTCCTGACTGTGTTGAAGGTGCATGATCGCCACACTCCATTGTGTGCCGGTTCTGAGGACCAGAAGTAAAAAGTAAGAGACTTACTTTGCGATCATGACTATATTACAATAATACAGGTTTTAACACAAATAGCTGGGAGTACAAGTCCATTCATATATTTGCATTTATGTAGAAATAATGTATAATAATTTTAACTATGAGTGTTGTATGGCAAAGGCGAGTGAAT
>DCYK01000013.1:0-50178 GCA_002331045.1 Candidatus Saccharibacteria bacterium UBA2112 | reverse complement strand
CGAGTGAATCAATGACCGAAAAAAATCAGTTTCCCGCTAACCACTGGCCGGATCAGGTTTGGATTGACTTTGAAACAGGTGAGCGGACAATACAACCACCGCAGCAAGATGGCTATATATACGGTAATACCGAATGGCCAGTTGCGCGATATCGTGAATGTATTGTGGATACGGTTGCCGATAATCCTGTAACGATTCTTTCTTCGGGAACGGGAAACGGAAAGAGTATATTTGTACCTCAGGCGTTGTACGAATCGGGACTATTTCGAAGAGTGTATATGACGCAACCGCGCATTGTAGCAACGCGGGAGAATGCGCAGTTTACAAAGTATCAGATGGAGCAAGCAACAGGTCAGGATCATGGCCACATTGTTGCATATAGAACAGCGACTGAGGGTGACGATATATTGCCGTCACATCGTATTCGTGAGCATACAGATGGCTACACGCTTCAGCAAATGATGGGTGATGATTCTGTAATCACCGAGAAAGATGTCTTGATTACTGATGAAGCGCACGAGAGAAATCCAAATATTGACATAGCGATTGCACTTGCGCTAAAGAAGAACATACGGTTACTTATTCAGAGTGCCTCGATTAACACCGAACGATTTGCGGATTATTGTTCTCGTGTTTTGGGTGGTGCCAATGTTCCGGTCATAGACATTCCGGGACAAATGTACCCTGTCGAAGAGATTCATAACGATGACAGTATGCACGAGGCTATCCTTAAGTACGCTCATTTAGATCCTAAGAATCCGCTCAATATTATGGCTCTTGTTTCGGGTCGTAATAATCGCGAAGAGATTAGGAGTAGGCTAGGAAAAAGAACTCCAAAGAGCTATACCATTCTTGAACTCCACAGTGACCAAACGATTGAGGAGCAGCGTCGAGCTTTTCATGAGTATCCTGGTGGTAAGATTATCCTTGCGACAGATATCGGACGAATGAGTCTTACTGTACCCGGACTACATGTCGTGCTTGATGGTGGATATCATAAAGTTGGGGATTATAGGCGAGGAGTACGATATCTCCGTGAGGTACCGGTATCCCAGGCAGATGTAATTCAGGGTAAAGGGCGAGTTGGCAGGGTGATGCCTGGTACATATGAACACGTGACAATGCCGGGATATCCCCCAATTCCACGTGACAGTGACGGAAACCTCATGGTTGATACGTATGATGTGCCACCAATCCAACGTACCGACCCGGCGCCGTATGTATTAAAGCTTGCTCAGGCAGGTATGCGGCTTGATCAGCTGCAATTGCAGGATGAAGTTCGCTCGGATGAGCTTGAGTATGCACGCCGCAAACTGACGCGGTTGGGAGCCCTGGCATTAAACAGTGATGCTGCAACCGAAATTGGTAAAGAAATGCAGCGGCTGCCACTCAATCCGACATATGCGCGGATGCTCGTTGAAGCACGGAGACATGGCAAGGACATAGAGTTGATGATGGCGGCAACAGTGAGCGCCTGTCAACAAGAGGGTATTACGATGACTGAGCAGGGAATGGAGGGATGGACGCGACTCACCCGTGAGGCACAGTCTGATATGCTTGTCCAGCTTGACGTTCTTATACAGGCGTTATGGATGCCCCCCGCCGATTTAAAGCGATATAATATTGTTGAACAACGGCTTGAAAAAGCAAGACGCTTACTAGAGCGGCTATGTAATGATGCGGATCTAGACATTACAAAACTTGAAATACCAAAGCGAGCTGATCGTGAAAAACTTCTCGGTTGTATTATTGCTGGATGTGATACGTTGTTCATTTCGCGCGGTAGTGGCTACAGTAATAATGAGGGATTCGAGGGGCGGCTTGCGAAGTCAACGAGGATTGATGGGGGCTCTCAGCTTATCGTTGGTACACCCCTTGTACTTGAACATTATCGCAATAAAAACCTAAAAGCTCACCCGGTGATTGTTAACGGGACTAATGTAACGACCGAGCAACTCATAGAGCATGCTCCGTGGCGATGTACCTACGATCACGGTCGTTTAATCGTAAACGATCGTGGTAAGGTGCTTCTGAAGAAAGAAGTATATTTTGATGGAAAGGCAATTCATGATGATGTTGAAGAAGTGGTACCTCCAAGTCAGGAAACGACTCAAGCACTTCTTGAAAAACTATTTTACGATGAGGAACCTGTAGAGAAAATGTCTCCAAAAACCAGGGCAATCTATCAAGAGATAGAGCGCTTGCGGGAGCTTCTCGTTGATCGCTCCGATAGAGAGGAAGATTACGAGCAGATAATGGAGATATTAACACAGAATATAGCAGAGTGGCGTGATATAGAGGTAACTGACATGTATTCACTGGCGGATATTCTCCATAAGCGAAAGGTGCATACGCGGCTCAGGATGACATTTGGTGAAAATAGTTACGAAACTGAGGTTATACGAAAAAATGCCCCAGATACGTTGCTGATTGATGTAGAGGGTGAGCCAGTAGAGGTTGGTGTGACGTATAAAAACAATAAAGCGTTCATAGAAATACAAACATCGCTTGTTAAGTATCTTGAGGGAATAGAAAGTGAACTTGGCGGGCGTTCAGTCTATGTATGGAGTGATAGCACCAAAAAGAACTACCTTACTTTGCGTAAAGCGATCGAGAAATTCTCGATAGGTAATCGCAAGGCACGTCGGGCTGCCGGGCGCAATAAAACTACTCCTCAATAAATCCGCCGGATTGGTGTTTCCATAATTTTGCGTAAATGTTACCTTTTTCGAGCAAGTGTTTATGGCTATTGTCTTCGGCAATTCTGCCGTTGTCCAAAACGATAATGCGATCAAGCTTAGCGATTGTCGACAAGCGATGAGCGATAACGATAGACGTGCGATCTTTCATGAGAGCCTCGAGTGATTTTTGGATTAAAACTTCTGATTCGCTGTCTAACGCTGATGTTGCCTCGTCCAACACCAATATTGGTGCATCCTTGAGAATCGCTCGAGCAATTGCGATACGCTGGCGTTGCCCACCTGATAATTTGACGCCACGCTCGCCGACGATTGTGTCAAAGCCATCTGGTAGTTTATCAATAAATTCTAGTGCATGTGCTTTCTTTGCAGCTGCTCGCACTTCATCATCACTCGCATCGGGCTTGCCATAGGCGATATTGTCACGCAGTGATCGGTGAAACAGGAATGGATCTTGCGGTACAAAGGCAATGGATCGGCGCAGGCTATCTTGCGTCACCTCTGCAATATTTTGACCGTCTATAGTTATCTTGCCTTTTTTGATGTCCATATAACGGAGGAGCAAATGACTGAGCGTTGATTTACCGCCACCACTTCTACCGACCAAGCCAACACTTTGACCACTTTCTATAGTAAGGTTGAAATCTTTGAATACGATTTGCTTCTTTGCTTCTTCATATGCGAAGTCGACATTAGTGAATACAATTTTACCCTTCGTCACATCCAACTTCTTTGCATTTGGAGCATCAAGTACTTCCGGCGTTTTGTCAAGGATTTCGGTTACTTTTGCCGAATCCAAGAAAGCCTGCTCCAGCATACGGATAATACCAGTAAGACCAAGCATTGATCCTGACACTCTTCCCAAATAGGTAATGATAAAAATAAAGGCAGCGATAGATAATAAAGACTCTGACACGAGATACATACTGATGAGTAGAGTCATAACCTGAAAGATCGACAAGATTGATACCCGTCTTTGGGAACTATTTTGTATTTCCAAAATCTCCTTTCTAGATACTTCTTCGATATCTTTACGTTGCTTCACAGTGAGACCGACTTCATAGTCGGATCGGCCGAACATACGTACGAGCGTATGATTACCCAGTGAGTCGGCAAAGAGCCCGAAGAGTCGTGACATCATTTCTTTGCGTATTGCACGGAACTTGCCGCGCCTGTTGTATGAATAGATTGCTTCACCAAAGACAAGGATTGTTAGGATAAGTAAGACGGGCAACATGATAGGCGCAATGAAGGCGATAATAATAAGACTCACGACAAAGTTGATAATTGGTCCACTTGCTTGAAAGAAAATATTCTCTGTTACTGCGGAATATGATCGCGCGAATGATGCGACATCACCCGATAGTGAACCAACTTTGTTATTAGCAAAAAAGGCGTAACTGTGAGCGAGGAGTCCGCGCATAGCTCGTTCGGCAAGGCGTGTCTGCATATATTCTTGGTGATGAAATAGTGATATAAAACCAATACGACTCACGATTAAGGTAAGGACAGATATAATAACAACTCCGGCCACTAGCCATAAAGCGGTAGTCGTGTCTTTTGGATTGGTTATAAGTGACTGTGTGAAGAAGCTAATTATCAAAGGGATAATGATATTAAGAAGCATTCCTTGCATCGGCGCGAAGATGCAGGTTAATATGAATCTTTTTCGGTCAGTACGAATCTCTTCGCGGTAAATTGCGATTGTTTTTTTAGCTAATCCAGTATCCGCTTTGGCAAATAGTTTCATTCCTCAATAAACCCTCCTGATTGATGCGCCCATAGCGATGCATAGACCCCTTTTTGTTTGAGTAATTCTGTATGCGTACCGTCTTCGATAATCTTGCCTTTTTCTAGAACGACGATTCGGTCGAGCTTGGCAATAGTTGACAGGCGATGTGCAATGACAATCGATGTTCGACCCTTCATCAGCGTTTCGAGTGATTGTTGAATTAGTTTTTCTGATTCGCTGTCCAGTGCTGACGTCGCTTCATCGAGAAGCAGAATTGGCGCATCCTTCAGAATGGCGCGTGCAATTGCAATACGCTGTCGCTGCCCGCCAGATAGTTTTACGCCGCGTTCACCAACGAGTGTATCAAAACCGTCAGGCAGTTTTTCGATAAATTCTAGCGCATTAGCATGTTTGGCAGCTGACCGTATAGCATCGTCGTTTGCTTGTCTGTTGCCGTAGGCTATGTTTTCGCGTAATGATCTATGAAATAGCAATGGTTCCTGGGGGACGTAAGCGATTTGTGTACGCAAGCTTTTTTGCGTGACATCTCTAATATCGTGGCCACCCAGTAAGATTGCACCACTTGTTACGTCATCGAATCTAAGGAGGAGCTGTGTGATTGTTGTTTTTCCTGCACCGCTATGACCAACCAGTCCGACTCTCTGACCTGCGGGTATTTCTAGGTTGATATTGTTTAATGCCGCAACACCGTTTTCATCGTAGTGGTAATTGACGTTTTGTAGCTCAACTGTTGGTACGATGTCTTGTAGCTTTGTCGCATCGTGCTTGTCAATAATTGTATCTTTCTTTGTCAGCATGTCGCTCATTGGTGCCGCATCGAGCAACGCCTGATCATATCCCGTGAGTATATCACCAAGGGTAAATATTTGTGAACTAAGGCGTTGTAAATAGGTGAGTGCAAAGATAATTAATGCAATATCAAGACCGCCGTTAAATACAAGATAACTGGCACCCGCAATGGCGATGATCTGTAAAATAATCGTGAGGAATAATCTTGCTGAGCCCTCACTGGCCAAAAAACCTACATCTTTTATATAGACCTTTGCGAGACGTTGATTCAAACGGTTCAATGCCTTTATCTCTCCGTCTTCATTGGCGAATGTCTTGACGATAACATTGTTTGTTACAGCATCAGCGACCCAGCCGTGGATTTCACCAATTAAGGTTTTACGAGCATGACGGAGGGGGGTGCGAATTTTGATACTCCATCTAACTTCGAGAACGAGGGCTATGACAAGCGCTAGTATAAACATGCCGACCGGCAGTGAGTGTATGCTGAGTAGAATGATGCCGGCAGACAATGAGATGACAAATCCGAGAGTTCGAATAATGAGTAGGTCTTGGAGTGTCGTTTCGCTTCGGACGAAGTCAATATAACGGCTTGTTAAGGCGCCTACTTTTGTATCGACAAAGAAACGAGCATCTTTCTTGATAATCTGAGCAAACGTTTCGTCGCCTAGTGATGTACGAACGCGAGCCTCGTGTCTGGCCATAAACTGGAAGCCAATAAAATTTAATAATGCTCCAATGATGCCGACGATAGAGCTCCATACAAGATTTTGCATGACAACCTGTTGGTCCTGTGTAGACAGTCCACCAATACTTTGCGAGAGGAAATACGGTAGCAGTGTGTCAATAAACAAGGCTCCTGATGGAATACAGATGAGCATAGTGAAAAAGCTCGTTTTATACTTACGAACTTGTTGCCAGTAAATTTTCAGTGTATTTCTATTTGTGCCCAAAATAAAAAACCTTTCATTCTAATTATAAGTGATAGATAATCGTTCCGCTATTGGTTTGGCCGTCCAAACGTTGGGCGATGAACGTATGTCATATTCTTTGTTCGAGCTACAACATTCATAAATTGATTTGGAATTTTTCCGAGATAAGGAGGAGTAGCCGTTGCTACTTCAACGCATCTCGGGGGAATTCCGGGCTATTTAGGTATGCTTTAGCCGAACGAAAGGGTGTGATATGCGTTCTACAGAGGATTCTAAGACAGAATCATAGTGAATCTATAATAACATATAAATTGATGCAGTCAACATATCTGGCGAGAAACTAATCGAGATGATCAAGTATGGACTGTTCGTGTGCTTGAGTGAACTGGAGCCTTGTGATAAAACTGAGCTCCTGAAACAAGCCTTGCTCATTATCGTATCGGGTGATTGGGCGCGCCTCGAGGCTAAAGGGTGAGTCGTTAAGAACGTCATTTGCTTCAATGGTCGCTTTAGCGCTTTCTCTTTGTTCACCAAAGTACTCAATCGTATATACACTGAGCAGTGGCGGCGGATTAATACCGGTCTGATGAATGGTGTGCGAGATAGCGACTTGGTAATACTCTTTGGTGGGTTGGCGTTTATCTTTGCTATAGGATAGGGTTACCTCTGCCTCCGATGGTGGCCATAGTGTTAGACCTGAATGAGCTCCTCGCTCTACATAAGAAAACGACTGGCTAATCGAAGTGTGTAGCGCATCACTTGATGATACGGAGCGAACTGCACCACTTGCACGATTTTCGCTTGGTATGAGAAGTTCGTCTATGAGGTCGGTGGTAATCTCAAGCTCTTCGGTCGTCGCCTCTTGATATTCGGGTCGTTCTTCTAGTGGTTGGTAGGTAGGTCGGAATTGCTCACTCATAGGCTATGACTCTATATTACTGCCGATAGCGTAAATGACAATACCCAATAATGCTAATGAGCCAAGATTATGCAGTAGTTTTTTATCGGGTTTTAGGTGTTCGAGAAACCCTGTTCCTTCGGGTGATTTCGCCATACTTTTATTTTACAACAGGGGTGAATAGTTGTACAATAGTACTGATGCAAAAAATATTGTTATATTATAAATTTACACCAATTCGTGATCCAGAAGCGGTGAAGCTGTGGCAAAAAACGCTTTGTGATAGTTTGCAATTGCGAGGACGAATACTGGTGAGTCAACACGGTCTGAACGGTACCGTTGGCGGCGATATTGATGATTTGAAGAGGTATGTCAAAGCAACCAAACAATATCCAGGATTCAAAGACACGGTATTTAAATGGTCTGATGGTAGTCGTGAAAATTTTCCACGAATGAGCGTGAAGGTGCGGCGTGAGCTGGTCGGGTTCAAGAATAGTGATGATGAATTTGAGGTAGACGAGCATGGTGTCATTGGTGGCGGCAAACATCTTAAACCGCGCCAAGTGCATGAGCTAGTTGAACAATATGGTGATGATGTCGTGTTCTTTGATGGTCGGAACGAACATGAGGCAAAGATCGGCAAGTTTAAGGATGCGGTGGTGCCGAACACAAATACCTCACGTGATTTTATCGCCGAACTTGAAAGTGATAAGTATGATGACATCAAAAACAAAAAGGTAGTAACGTATTGCACGGGTGGTATTCGTTGCGAAGTCATCAGCGCCATGATGAAAAAACGCGGTTTTACTGATGTGTATCAGATCGATGGCGGTATCGTGAAGTATGGTGAAAGTTATGGTGATGACGGATTGTGGGAAGGCAGTTTGCGGGTGTTCGATGATCGTATGACAGTGAATTTTAGCGACCACACCAAAACAATTGGTGAATGTACGCACTGCGGTGGCAAAACAAGCAACTTCGAAAATTGTGCTCGTGCGGAATGCAACGACCTAGTATTAATATGTGAAGATTGTAAGCAAAATCCTGATTTGCTGTATCATACGGAGGCTTGTCGACCAAAAGTCGAGGCTGTATAGTCGCCCTATGAATAAAGATGAGTTTACAAATCAAGAATTAATGCTTGATGTCGGTGATGGGCATAAACTGTATGTTCAGGACTGGGGCAATAAGTCAGCCAATGTTGTCATTTTTTACCTACACGGCGGACCAGGCAGCGGGAGCAAAGATAAACACAAACGCTTATTCGACCCCACGACGCATAGGGTTGTGTTTTACGATCAGCGTGGCTGTGGCAAAAGCACGCCGTATGGTTCGCTCCGTAACAACACATCACAGGATTTGGTGGAGGATATTGTCAAAATTGCTGATAAGTTGGGAATAAACCGTTTTGTCGTTCACGGAACATCATGGGGTTCAACACTTGCCTTGCTGTTTGCGATTGCGCATCCGGAACGAGTCGAGCAATTAGTAATTGGCGGGGTTTTTACTGGGTCGAAGAATGAGATTGATTGGCTAGACCAGGGCTTAATGAAAACTCACTTTCCTGATGTATGGCAAAAGTATCTTGAAAGTACGCCGAAAAAATATCGAGACAATCCCAGTAAGTATCACTTCAAGCGAGTTCTAGAGGGTGATGCGGATATTCAAAAAAGGGCGGGCTATACCTACGAGAATCTTGAAGGTGGTGTTATGTTGTTTGATGACAGATCGTCAACCGAAGATTACGAGACATATGATCATACAGGTATACGGATAGAAATACACTATCTAGCAAACCATTGTTTTTTGCCAGATAGATATGTATTTAATAATGTAAATAAACTAACAATGCCTGTGCATATTGTTCAAGGTCGTTATGACATGGTATGTCCACCGCAAGCTGCCTATGAGTTATACCAAAAACTTCCAAACGCAAAACTATATTGGACATTGAGTAACCATAAAGTGGAGCACGAGGGCGAGAATATCTTTCGTGCAATTTTCAACGGGATGGTAAACTAAAAATATGCCGCACATCCATACCAAACCGGGTCAGCATGATATTACGGTGAGCGCGTGGATTATCCGAATTGTCGATAGTGAGCCGAAGGTACTGGTGCATATGCATCGCAAGCACGGCAAGCTCATGCAAGTTGGTGGGCATATAGAATTGGATGAGACACCATGGCAAACACTGGCGCATGAAATGCGTGAGGAGAGCGGTTATGACATTAGTGAACTAAAAATATTGCAGCCTACAGAAAAGTCTTTGCAAATTCAGCCGAAAAAAGCGGTAACCCATCCGGTATCAGTCGTATCGAATACGCACAAAATATCAGATGATCACTATCATTCGGATTATGGCTATGCATTTATTGCTGATAGTGAACCTGTCGGTAATCCAGCCGAAGGTGAATCGACAGACCTCCGCTGGTTGACTATCGCGGAATTAAAACAAGCGGCAGAGGATGGTTATGCCTTTGAAGATGTCGTCGCGATCTATAAATTTATTGTTGAACAACTTCTGTCGAACTATTACCAAATTGACGCAACACAGTTCTCGCTCGAAAAGCCTTGATTCCTCTACCCAGCCGCAGTATGATGATTGAAATGAGTGAAATAGTAAGTGTGAACGATGGAATAGAAAATGGGCGGCCGGTTGGCCGTTTTTTTATATCGGCTGGCGAAAACCATGAGTCACGACAGACGCCTGATATGCGCGAATTTACCTCGGCATTTGTCGACACCTATAGTGAATTCATGCAGTCATGGGGCATGAACATCACGCGGGTTCAAGTAGGATCTAAAGGTGAATTTACAAATGCGTTTGATGGCGAGGGTGATTATGGGACAACGTTATGGCTAAATTTTCGTCGCGGAAATGATCTGCAGAGTGATGTTTGGCAGTTGTACATGGCAAAAACTCAGTATGATCTGGAGGTACCGAAGCGTCCAAGAGGTGTGGTATCTCTCATAGAGCGACAATTTGCGCAGCCGGGTCTCTTGCGTCAGCAAAGTA
Organism: Candidatus Saccharibacteria bacterium UBA2112; assembly: GCA_002331045.1. Classification (GTDB taxonomy): domain Bacteria; phylum Patescibacteriota; class Saccharimonadia; order Saccharimonadales; family Saccharimonadaceae; genus UBA2112. The sequence continues at coordinate 40,088 of DCYK01000013.1, read as the reverse complement.
TATCGTCACCAGAAACAATTGCTGAAGTCCAGACGCTCATTCAAGATATTCTAGAGGATCCCGGCTTTGATGGACCGGATGGTGCGGCAACTGATAGCAGTGGTAACGAGCGTATTGTACGGACGCGTATCGGACAGCTGCGATATATGCGACAGAATCTCCTAGACGGAGCCGAAGAGATAGAAAACAGAGCGCGCATCGAAGGTCGGAGTATGACGGTTCGTGAAACAAAAAATCGTCAGGGTTCGCTTGAGCAGGCGGAGCGAATCGGATTTCCAGCGTATAACATGGATGCTGATTACGGCATGCCCATCCTTGCTATGCCGCAAGAGGAATATCATGCGATTGTACTGCGCCAAACGGGCAAGAGTGCGTTGCAGTTTCTGGAGTATGCCGATGTTGACGGGGTCGTGTTTGGGTCAAAGTCTATGGACCTGCAGGCAAAGGACGCTGGTGAAGTATTGGCATGGTTATCGCGGGATTATGGGCTCAACCGAACTGCAGCCGAAGCCGTGCTGCATATTATGTATACAGAGCGCATGAATCACGAAAACTGAGAAGATTCTCATTCGCTAGTCATGTCAAAAAATGCTATACTATAGATAGCTATGGTAAAAATATCTCATGAAACAGCCAGCGCAATGCTGGCAAAACGAGCTGCCCAAGTACAGCGCGGAAGTGCACGTGCTGCCGTGCTTGGCGTGAATGACGGACTGGTTAGTATCTTGTGTATTGTTGTTGGCGTGGCGGCGGCAGGTGCCGATGCTCGCTCTGTCTTGATTGCAGGGTTTGCTGGAGCACTTGCAGGTGCAATCTCGATGGCGGCGGGTGAGTGGATATCAGTCAGGGCTCAGGTGGAACTGTTTGAGAATGTTCTTGATGATTTGCGTAAGATTCTCAAGGCGGACAAGCCATTGCTTGAGAAAAATCTAGCAAAAAATCTTGAGGCACACGGTATTGACACGAAAACCGCCCAGCGAGCGGTCGCGGGTGTTGGCGTAGACGATAAAGAATTTATGTCGATGTATTCGTCGCAAGTCATTGGTATCAATGAGGATGAACTTGGCTCGCCTTGGGTTGCAGCTGGCTCCTCGTTTGTGTTGTTCTGGTTGGGTTCGATTCCCCCATTAGTCCCGTGGATTATCGGGTGGCACAATATCGAAGGTATTTTATTAGCGGTAGCGCTTACAGCGATCGGTAGTTTATTTGTAGGTGGTTACACGGCAAAATCCAGCGGTAAAAGCGTGTGGTATGGTGCGAATCGCCAGTTCTTGATTGTCGTTTTTGCGTCAGCAGTTACATATGGAATCGGCCACGTATTTGGCGTTACTGTTGCGTAGGATATCTGCGTATAATGGTTATTGATGAACAGAAAACTTGAAAAAAAGTTACAGTCACTTCCATCTAGCCCAGGTGTGTATTTTCATAAATCTGCCGATGGTGAAATTTTGTATGTTGGTAAAGCGGCCGTCCTCAAAAACCGTGTTCGGCAATATTTTCAGTCACAGCGTGATATGGATGTCAAAACGCGGGCACTTGTCGCAGAGGTGGTTGATACTGATTGGACGGTGACCGAATCTGAAATCGATGCGCTGTTCCTGGAATCGGAAATGGTAAAGCGCTATATGCCGCGGTTTAATATTTTGCTTCGCGACGACAAGTCGCAAATGTATGTGCGAATCGATATGAAGAGCGAGTGGCCCACGGTCAGCTTTACGCGCAATCCAGCTGACGATGGGGCGGAATATTTTGGGCCTTATTTTAACGGTTATGCGATCAAAAAGGCACTTCGCTATTTGCGTCGCGTGTTTCCGTATTACACAAAACCGCCCAAGTTAAATCAACGGGCGGATTTGGATGCGCATATTGGACTGAGTCCGGCACCAGGTACAACTAGTGACGAATACAAAGCAGTACTGCGCAAATTAATCCGTTATTTCGAAGGTGGCCGCAAGACTCTGGCCCGAGAAATCGAAAAAGAAATGAAGCAGGCAGCGAAGCGGCACGATTTCGAGACGGCAGCACGACTGCGCAATCGTTTACGTGATCTCGCAGAGCTGCAGCGAAAGATTATGTTTGGTGATCGTGAATTTTTGGATATTAGCAAAGATCGTGCACTCAGTGATCTGGCAACATTATTGAATTTGCCTAAAATCCCTGCCAGAATTGAAGGCTACGATATTAGTCACATGGGCGGTACGAACGTTGTTGCCAGTATGGTTGTGTTCACGAATGGCGTGAGCAATCGCAGTGAATACCGAAAGTTCAAGACGAGAATTGAGCGCAATAATGATACGGGTAATATGCATGAGACAATTACGCGTCGGTTTAGTGACAAGAACATCAAAGCATGGGGCTTACCGGATCTACTATTAATTGATGGCGGCAAGGGTCAATTGGACGCAGCGATTCGAGCACTCCGTGAGCGTGAGATAACGGTGCCGGTCATTAGTATCGCTAAACGTGAAGAAGAGTTGATTGTGCATGGACGTTATTCGAACATTGATGTTTCTTTGTTGGAAAATTTGGTCAAGAATCCTACTGACTCAGTTGATGTTATGCGTTCAGGCGAGTATTACGTTGTCAATTTGCATCCAGGGCAGCGCAATGCTTCGGCTCATTCCAAAAACTTGCGCGGCGGTTCACTGTCTGGTACTTATAACGATGTCGTCAAGCTGTTCCAGCGTATTCGTGATGAGTCACATCGCTTTGCAGTCAGCTACCACAGTGTCTTGAAGCGTCAGAAGCAAACGGCAAGTGATCTCGAACAGATTCCTGGTATTGGTCCGGCGACGCGTCGCAAACTCATCCGTACTTTTGGTAGCTTGCGTGCTGTTAAGTCTGCATCCGAACAGCAGTTGGTCGATGCTGTTGGTGCATCGAAAGCAACTATGCTACGAGCTCACCTTTAATGAAAAGAGCGCTATGGCCATGATATAGTGGGGATAAAGAAAGTATTATTATGAAAAGGGCATCATACCATCGAAACGGCTTCACTATCGTTGAGCTACTTATTGTTGTAGTGGTGATTGGTATCCTGGCGGCAATCGTCATTGTAGCCTACAATGGTGTTACATCAAGCGCTCGTGAATCTGCAGCAAAGTCGGACCTTGCAAATTTTGCCAAAAAAATGGAAGTGTATAAAATTCAGAATGGAGCTTACCCTACTACTGTATCAGAGATGAAATCGATAGGATTTAGGTTTAACCAGGATGCATTTCAAGCTAGTAGTAGCAGTCCAGCTGTAATTAATTTATTTTACTGTCGATATGATAACGATGAAGGATATGTTTTGCAGTCATTTACAGCAAATGGTACGAAGTTATTCGTTAGTAGTAAATCTGCAAATCCAAGGGAGTACACAGGGACTGACTCGTATCTGATCGGTGACTGGTCTGACAGCTGTAGAACACACGCGACGAATGATCCGGGTACATCTGTGGTTGAACCAGACTTTGAGGAATTCACCAACTACACCAGCGGTTCGCTCACTGGCCAGACTGGGATCGGCACTCCAGATTACGCTGCAGCGATGGGCTACTGGAACACCGATCGTCGCGATCCTGATTGGCATGCATGGACGACAGGGGGAAATTAGTAGGTTTTTTCATGATACACTACAGAGTAGATGAAAAAACCGAACAGGGACTTTTTTGAACATAATCGTAACTCGGTTGCAGGTAGGCTTCAAGGTGGCTTATTGGTTATTGCTGGTTACACTGGTATGCAATTAACAAATGATGAAGCGGTACCTTTTCGACAGGAGGCAACATTTTGGTGGCTATCTGGTATTGAATTTGCTGACTGGTGGCTGATTATTGATGCGGGGCGAAAAAAATCGTGGTTGGTTGAACCAGAAATTGATGATCGGCATCGATTGTTCGAGGAAAGCTTGCAGCGTGAAGCTGCAATCGAACGAAGTGGCGTTGATGATGTTTTGTCGCGCGATGACGCAAAGACGATGCTCCGACAAAGGGCAAAAGCACATCCGCTTGTGTATACGGTTGGCTACCCGGACCATCACGATCATTTTGGATTTACACTCAACCCTGCGCCGCGCGAAATGAAAGAGTTACTGACGCGCACATTTAAGAGTGTTCGTGACTTTCGGTTAGATATCGCCAAACTTCGTGCCATTAAGCAACCGTGTGAACTAGAGTGGATGCAAGCTGCCATTGATCTTACGGCAAAAGCAATCACTGATGTACGAAATGATTTGGCAAAATATCAGCATGAATACCAAATTGAGGCTGATCTAACACACGCCTTTCGTTACGGTGGTGCTGACGGGCATGCGTTTGAACCGATCGTATCATCTGGTGCGGGTACGGCAACGGTACACTATTTTACGAAACAGCGAATTCGCAAAGGTACACCATTAATGTTAGATATTGGTGCGAGAGTGCATAACTATGCTGCCGATATCACCCGAACAATGGCTGCTGGTAAGCCGACGAAACGTTTAAACGAAATTCACGCTGCAGTGCAGTCTGTGCAAAAAGATATCATTCACTTACTACGACCCGGCCTGGGAGTGGGCGAATACCAACAGAAGGTTGATGCAATCATCAAGGCAAAACTAGTTGAATTACGATTGATGAATGAAGGTGATGATGATCGCTATCGACAATTAATGCCACATGCCATCAGTCACGGTTTGGGTATCGACGTCCACGAGGCATTGGGCCGGCCACAGCATTTTCAGCCCGGTATGGTACTAACGGTTGAGCCAGGGATTTATTTACCTGACGAAAAACTGGGTGTGCGTATTGAGGACGATATTTTAATTACTAAAACAGGTCACAAAAATCTCAGTGCCAAACTGCCTAGTGATTTATAACATGTGGTAGAATAAATAGTAGTAATGCAACGACAATTTCTGATTTTTTTGATCCGTTGGCCGCTAAATTCACTTGGGCTTTGGATTGCTGTCCGTCTGCTCGGAACAGGGTATAGTGATGCTCAGGTTGATGCCAGTATCGGAGTTTTTCTATTAGCTGGACTTATTTTCTCGATTATCAACAGCATCCTTAAACCAATAGTCGTTATTCTTTCTCTTCCGGCAATCTTGTTGACGCTTGGTCTCTTTGTTCTTGTTGTGAATGGTTTCTTGGTCTACATTTCGCTTCAACTGACGCCCGGCCTTGAAATGTCCTTTGGCAATTCAATACTCGCGGGAATTATCCTCGCTTTGATAAACTATGTAGTAAGCAGTGTTGTGGAGATGAATGTACGTCGGAAGGAGATGTCATGACAATTGATAGTATTTTGCAGACGGTAACGATAGGCTCGGCTGTATTAATGGTTATTAGTATTCTATTACAGCAGCGAGGTGCATCACTGGGTGCTGGGTTTGGTAGTTCGGGTGAGCTATATACTACCCGTCGTGGTCTCGACAAGAACCTTTTTGAAGCAACAATTGTGCTTGCCGTTGTGTTTGTGTTATCAATCTTAGCGGGACTCTTATTGCCTTCATAGCCTTGGTGGGTTACGGCTTGTTATGACAGAGAAGCTACCATACTGGAAACGTCGTCTTGAGCTGAAACATCGTTCAAAAAAGATCAAGCGACATATGCGCCGTGCTGAGGGTGCGACCGTACGTCATGCTCGTCGCTTTATTATTAATCGATGGGATAAAATACGAGAGATTCGCTTTCATGTTATTGGCTGGTTAGCAGGAGTCGGTGCGCTTATTGGTATCGTCGGCTTGCAGATGGTGTGGTTTCAGCAGAGCTATGTCACCACTGCACCAATTGAGGGTGGAACGTATGCCGAAGCGGTCCGAGGACCGATCGAAACATTGAATCCACTCTATGCAACTACTCCGGCCGAACTTTCGGCAGTCAAACTTGTTTTTTCATCACTCTACAAGTACGACACGACCGGCAATTTGAAGGGCGACTTAGCGACATCAATAACAAGTAAGGATGACGAGGAGTTCACTGTAACATTGCGTCGAGATGCTAAATGGCACGATGGTGAACCCCTGACTGCAAAAGATGTGGTATTTACTGTTAACACGATGCGTGATCCAGCGGCTCGGTCGGTTTTGGCTCCGAGTTGGCAAGGTATTGCAGCTGAGTACATTGATGATCAGACAGTTCGTTTTTTACTTCCTGCAGCCTATGCTGCTTTTCCCCAGGCACTCACGTTTGCTATTTTGCCACAGCATCTTTTAGAATCAGTAGAACCATCAACGCTGCGTGAGAATACATATAGTACGAATCCTGTTGGAAGCGGTCCGTTCGCATTTCAGCTACTGCAAACTGTGAGTAGCCAAATTGATCGCAAGATTGTGTATTTAAATGCCGATAATAGTTACTATAAAGGTCGTCCGCACCTGGATCGTTTTCAACTGCATACATACAAAGACAACGATGCTATTAAACAGGCGCTACGAACAGGCGAAGTGACGGGGGCAAGTGATATTAGTGGTGAGCTTGCGCGGGCTATTGATTCAAAAAGGTATGATCTGGTAGTGCGCCCAGTTAATAGTGGTGTGTATACTATCTTTAACTTATCGAACCCCATCCTCAAAGATAAAAAGATACGAACCGCTCTGAGATATGCAACAGATACAGAGGCGATTCGGGAGCAGATGTTTAGTGAGCCGCAAGTGCTCGACCTGCCATTTATTCCAGAGCAGGTAGCAGGGTCGGAAAAAATTACAGCTCCGAAAGTGAATGTTGCCCAAGCAGCGAAGATCTTAAATAAAGAAGGATGGAAACTAAAAGATGGTATTCGTACGAAAAAAGGGAAAGAATTGAGGTTCCGGGTTGTTACACGACAAAACACTGAGTATGAATCCGCACTCAAGCTTCTGATCAAGCAGTGGTCTGCGGTAGGGGTGCAGCTTGACGCCGAAATATATGATACCAATGATACGACAAAGAGTTTTGCGAGTGATATTTTGCAGCCGCGTAATTACGATATTTTAGTTGACGAGCTTGTTATTGGTGCTGATCCTGATGTCTTTGCCTTTTGGCATTCAGGAGGATTACTGAACTTCTCGGAATATGGGAATGATATCAGCGACGACGCTTTGGCGAGCGCTCGTTCAACCTCTGACCCAGCGCTTCGCGTGCCAAAGTATATGACTTTCGCCCGGCAGTGGTTGGCTGATGTTCCAGCAATCGGACTCTACCGCTCAAACTTTATCTACGCCCATACAAAAGCAACCAATGTGATTGGCAAAGATGAAACGATAGTGAGTCCCAGTGACCACTACGCTGGTGTACAGTATTGGACAGCCGAACGGGGCCGGGTATACAAAACACCTTAATTCCAACTTGACTCCCATTTCCCTTATGCTACACTAAAATTAACAAATCACTAGTTGAGGGGATATACCGTCGTCATGTTCACGACAAACAAAGCAGAGAGACCATTAAAAGCTAACCCTGCTTTCCTTTCTCCTCATTTCCTCTCCCTATTTCCCATCTCCCATTCCCCGATCCCCCAGACTGGAGGTCTGTGCTAATGTCCCGCCTTCCCATCCCCGGCAAAGACTCTGGCACCTGGGGCCAAATCCTCAACGACTATCTCTCGCAATCTCACAGCAGTGATGGTACCCTCAAGGCAGATACTGTCGGATCTGCGCAACTTGCTGATAACGCCATTACTAGCGCAAAGCTTCAGAACAACAGTGTCACCTCCGCTGCTATCGCTGACAATGCCATTACCGCTGCAACGATTGCTGATGGGTCGATCACAACGACGCAACTCAACTCGAACGTGGTGACGAGCCTTGATAAGGCGGATCAGTCGATCTCGCAGACAGTTGCTGATGCAAGTTATGCACCAACGGTTGATTCGCGCGTGCCAGCAGCGTATTTACCAGCTGTTTTTCGCAGTACCGATACGCAGCCGTTTGCGGCAGATTCAATATGGAACACGCCGATTGGCAATGGTTGCGTGTATGAGACGGCAGGAGATGCAGCAACAGCTGATTTCTTGGCGGCGACACCAGTGATTAATGACACCTTGAATGGCTATGGATTCTACTTGAATATTACGCGACCGGGAGATCCTATTGGTACAGGTACATATACTAACAATGGGACCCCTATCAGCTTTACGCATCGTATCCCTTATGATCCCGTTATTTCTACAGGATCAGATGGGTCGATGCGTATTATCGATGGGCGCTGGGCGTATGACTACTGGAAAACAGTAAAGGTTGACGACGTTACCTATACGGCTGATTTTATTACTCGCACAGATTTGCTCGGAACTGGACGAAACGCAGGTACTCGCGCCGCACGTTTTCCAACCTCGGGCGGCCTGATACGTTCACATGAATTATCAAAATATTATATCCCTCATGCGTTATGTATCTCGATTCCGCCAGAAGCATTATTACGTGGATTCGTATGGCCAGCGGCTGCAGAGGATGCGGGAACGGTAACGTATTCAGGTAATGTTCCGATGGGATCGTTTTTTGCTATACCGCCAAGTGTAGATATAACGACACTTGGCTTGACGCAGGAAGGGTATGCACTTGCTGAGGCGATGCAAAATTATGGTGTGTATGTTGGTGACTCATCCGAATCGGCAGCGATTTCTGTTGACGGTGAAGCAGCTGTTGTGATGCGCCCTGCACTAGAGCGTATGCGCACCGATTGGAGCACAATTTTTGCACAACTGCGACGGGTTACGAATGTGGGTACGACAGCTGGTGGCCCTGGAGCGCGTGTTGTATCTGCTGCTGGTCCCGTAAGTATCCGCACAGACTATCAGGAAACAATCATTGATGTTTTGACTACGCGTCTCCGCGCAGTGGGTGGAGCTATTCTTACTTCAGAGGATTGTCGTACAGCGGTCGATCCGATTGTGTCGACAAATGCAGGACTTGGCGGGCAGACTTTAACATGGAGTGGCTGGGCTCCACAATACCGTATTGAAGGTGGAGCTATAAAGCGGATTGCTTCACCGGATGGATCGACGCGTGTGATATTTGTCGACCCAGGTTCGCATAATGTGCGAATAGAATGCACGATTGTCGCACGGCAAACTTCGGGTTGGGCATATATTGTTGCTGGTGCGACAGGCTCGGCAGATTCATATCGACTCGCATGGACATCGAGTGGCGATGGACAAATACAAAAAACCACAACTGCTGGTGGAACAGTTGCGCTGGTCGGTACGAGCTTGCCGACGGGAACCGTTGCGGCAGGAAAACGTGTAGGTTTGATGGTTTATGGATCAAATATCTATGCACTGGTAAATGGCGAGATCGTTGCTGAAGCCTATGATTCCGCCAATCAAACGGGTACATTGTGTGGGTTATATTTCCCGTCCAATACGACGATTGCCGTTAAAGATTTGACAGTACGATCCGTACCTCGTCTATTTCGCAAACCACGTGTTGAGTAGTGATTAGTATTTGCATAAAGAGGCAATCCCAGTAGATAAGTCGATAAAATGGCTGGATCCCGATGAATAAAAAGCACACGTCATACCGACAGCAAACGTAGTCGTAAATGATGATCAGCTTCTTTATTCCTACAAGAGAACATCTGGCCTGCACTTCGCGCGGCCAAAGAAAAAGCCGCCCGTTTGGGCGACAATTTTCGATTTTGTTCCGATTTGGTGCACCTCATTGACCTGTCGTGGAACACTATCGAGCCAAGTCTTATTCTAATGTATGAAAAGCTAGTAGATCTAGGCTTTGAGTATGTGGACGGAGAAATCAGAGTCATAGAGCCTGACACGGAGGAGAGTATGTACCATGCTGAATAGCACGTCACTCTACGATCAGAACACATTTTATAAAGCATTCATGCGCGATATTGGTACTTGCAGGCAGGAGTTGATAATAGAAAGCCCGTTCATCACCGAAAAGCGCATGAACATGTTGTTGCCTGAATTTGCAAAAATGCGTAGGAAAAATGTACGCATCATCGTAAATACGCGCGATCCAATTGAGCATGACGGTGACTATTACTACCAGGCACTCGAAGCCGTTGCAGCAATGCAGGATTTAGGTGTCACAGTACTTTATACGAGTGGCCATCATCGCAAGCTGGCTATCATTGATCGCAGGGTCATCTATGAGGGGAGTCTCAATATCTTATCGTTCAATGATAGTTGTGAGATAATGAGAAAAATGGTATCAGTAACGATAGCAAAGGACTTATGCAAGTTTATCGCTATCAATAGATACATAAAGGAGTAACATGGCAGATTACGAAGCATACGAGATCAACGAAGCTGACATAGACAAAGTTATTGCCTATCTAAAGACTGTCGATCCGGAACATGCGACGCCAGAGGACGGAATCGCATTTCTCGAATACTATCAGACAGTTTTTCATGAACTTAGCCATACACTGTCTGACGAGGAAATGCGAAAACTCTACGATGAGTTTGCGAAAAAACGCGGCTCGGAAAATTAGCCTCGTCCAGCTTCAATATCTAGCACGCCGTTGGCCAACGAAGGAGTAGTTGTCTTGGTCGCTCTTCTCTTCGCATCAGTTGTATCGGTTTTCTTTGGCTGTTTTTCTTGTTTTTTGGCATATTTTTTCCGAGAGTGCTTGATAACTTTTTGCGCAATAGCCGGGTTTCCTTCACCCTCTAGTAGGAATGTCTGTCCCGACATTGGTTCCTGTGCCTGAATAGCGGATAACTTGGCGTAGAAATTAAAAGCTGGCAGGTTACTAATTTCTCCCTGCTCCACATACGGACTGAATAGTGGCAGTAGCGTACGCTCATCTTGCGGGTTGCCTGTTCTGAAACATATAACCGTGCCGACATTCGCAAGGATAACGCTCACCATCTGCTGGTCTTTCTGTTGGCTTGTCGACTGCTCGGCCATTATCATGAACATCTTGTACTTCCTGGCTTCGGATAGCATCTGCACGAACGAGGTAGTGGCGAAGTTTTGGAACTCGTCGACGTAGAGATAGAACGGGCGGCGGGCGGCTTGTGCGATTCGTGCCCTTCGGAGGCTTGCCAGCTGAAGCTTGGCGAGAATAGTAATACCGAACAGTTCCGACGTATCTTCGCCGATCAGCCCTTTCGAGAAATTGCAGATCAGGATTTTACCGTCATTGATAATCCCGTCAAAGTCGATGGTTGATTTCGGCTGTTCCAATATCTGCCGCGCCGATGCCGAGAATAGGAAACGGCCGATCTTGGCCGTGATACCGGCGGCCATCTTTACTTTCTGCATGTCCCCGGCCTTACCAAGCTCATTCTTCCAAAAGTTTATGAGGTTCTTGTCATCAAGCGTCTTGATGACGGCTCTTCGATACTTCGTATCATTGAGGAGATCAAAAACGGTGAACAGCGTTGCATTCTCGACGGTCAGCGCCGTCTGTATCGCGTTACGCAGCACATACTCGATGCGGTGGCCGCCGGTATCTTCTTCTGAGAATATCTTGCGAAAGACCGATATAACCGATTCGGTAATGATGTCTTTTTCGCGCAGCAGTTCATTGCCAGTGAGTCCGGGCGTCAGCTCAAGCAGGTTAAGACCGATAGGATACTCCAAATCATCGGGATTGAAATAGATAACATCCTTCATGCGCTCTTCCGGTATATGAGTAAGCAGGGTTTCGGCCATATCACCGTGCGGATCGATGACAGCGATACCCTTGCCGCCTTGTATGTCTTGGACGATTTGATATTGCAACATCGTTGTCTTGCCGTTGCCGGTACCACCGATGATATACAAATGTCGTTGTCGCTCATGTTCGGTGAGGCCGATCGGAGTTGCTGTGCCATGATGGATATTTTCGCCGAGAATAACGTCAAGCTGCCTGTTTTGTTTGAGCGTGACGGGAGCGGGCAATGTACGGCTGAGAGATGTAATGAGGTTGTCCGTTTTGCTGATACGGCTTGATGGGAAATGGTACAAACTCGCAATTTCCGACGCCGCCAGCACCAATCCGTGACGCCGAAAGAGTGACGGGAGCCGCAAACTGGCAAGTCGGGCTCGGTAACTGTTAAGAAAAGGCAGGCGCAGCTTTGCTTTCAGTTCCTGGTATGGCGGTACGGAGTATGCATCAAGCGCCGAACGAAATGCGGCGATGTGTTCTTTCGGATTGTCACTGGTTATGAGTACACGGAGATTGACTGCAAAGAGGGATTTAGTGACTTTTTGATGCATCGATTCCATCAGTTCAAGCTCGAACGCGCTGAGTGTTCGTGCCGGACGCTGCCTCTTTAAGACCTGCGACTGAAACTGTGCATCTTTGCCTGCTTTTGACGAATAGTAACTGCGAGTCGTGCCGTTATGAAATTCGCCCCCCATTTCCGCCGTGCCGAGCGCAAAACCTCCCATCAGCTCGCCGATACGGCTAACAAAGGACACTTTGTTGTTTTGAATTCGTCTCAATATATCTTCGTTTCCGAGTATACGGCGCGAAAGGCTCTTCGCTTCACGCAGTACAACCGGCGTCACGATGAGCTGCATCGTGATTTGTTCGTCGTCATTCAATTTTGTCATTGCGCCGGTAATGTACGAAAGCGGGTCATGTTGATCAAACGCGGATGCAAGTCGGATGGGAAGCACGTAATGTTTTTGCTGTTTAAATTCTATGACCTCGGCGTGTCTCTGTTCCGGCGGAGCGATAACAGACACTTTTGAATCCGGGATGTACGACACGATAGCCTTTTGTATGCTGTCCGATCTGGATGACTCAACCTGCACAAGATACCGTATACCGTCTTTTTTGGTCGAAGTAATCTCGAAACTCATGACAGGCGAGCGTCCGAGCAACCTGTCTCGTAAGCTGCGTGCCGCACGGTTGCCATGAATGACGGAAAACAGGTGTTCTGTCGCGGCCGGGGTTTTCGCGATCGATGCGGGCGGCGTGATCTCCAGCCATACTATCGAGCGGTGTTTCAGATATCGGCGGTTTAAGTACCGGAAGATCATGACGAGCCTTTCTTATCGTGGATAAAGGTGTAGTGCTGCGCTGCTGATGCAGTGAACGTTCTTGTTCTAACTACATTGAGCGTCGGCGCGTTCATCTCTGTAATTGTCCATTTGCCATCATCTGCAACTTTTGTCACATAGGCCACGTGTCCGAAGTCGCCCTCATCGGTTTGGAATATAGCCGTTACTTTCGGAGTATGATCAACCACATAGCCGTCAGCCCGTGCGCGGTCGTCCCATGTATTCGCATTGCCCCAAGATGTCGGAATAGGTTTGTTCGCCCACAACCTCTGCGCGAACGCCCAGTAGGTGCAGTTGCCCCAAGCGTACGTATTACCAGGTACGGGCCCGCCAGTATAGAATCCTTGCGTTTCTGCCGCTTCCGCGCTCGGTGCGCCTGATAGGAACGTCAGGACTTCCGAACCCATAGATGCCACCGCGACAAACGGCAGCGCCAACGTGACGGCCATAGTGGCAAACACGATGGCAAGCTGCTTTTTCATCCCACTGCCGAAAGTGAGGATGAGCGCGGGGCTCATGCGCTGTAAAGCTCCGCTGGATTGGTCGTGATAAGAGGGTGCTCTTTATCCGAAGCAACAACCTTGACGGCGACATGGTTTTGGTCGGCGATGATCAACGCGTCGCCGCGCTCACAGGTCAACAGAAAGCTCTGTTCGTATTCACTCAAATTAAACTCGGACACAACATTCTTGATCGTTGTTGTATCCTGTCGCATGAGAATGCGAAGCGCCGACTGCGACGCGATTGCCCGGCCGTAATCCGAGCGCAGAAAGTCGTTTGCCTGTTGCGAAATGATTGATACGCCCAAGTAGTATTTGCGGGCGCGGCGGACAAGTCCGGCAACGAATCGTGCCGACTCTTCATGTTCGAGCAGCATCCAGCCCTCGTCGATAATCAGTAGTCGTTTTTCCGGTTTGGCTTTCACCTGATTTTGCACGAAGTTGCTGATAATCAGCATCATGATCTGGCGCAAACTCTCAGGCAAATCCTTGATATCGAATATCACTAGGCGGTTGTCGAGTTTGATGTTCGTTTGCGCGTTGAACACATCGGCTAGCGAGCCGGAGATGTACTTTTCTAGCCGTTCGCAGAGTTTAACCTGACCGAGTTTATGTAGCTCGGTGTACAAATCTTCAAGCAGTGGCTGCTGTTCTTTTGCTTTCTTATAAATACGCAGGATAGATTTATCGACCGCCGCTTTTTCCCGCGAACTCAGACCTTCGGCCATGAGGCTGATGACTTCCGTCAAATCCTGTGCGTGTTCGGACAGGTCGCTTGCCGTGTGGTATGTTGTGGCGAGATCGAACGGATTGATCTTTTCCTTGCTTTTGGCGGACAGCTTTATATATGTACCGCCGACCGATTCGGCCAGCATTTTATATTCTCGTTCGGGATCAATCACCAGTACCTTCGTGCCTTGCATGAGTTGGCGTAGTATTTCTACCTTTGTCGTGTAGCTTTTACCGGAGCCGGACTGTGCGAAGACGATACTGTTAGCGTTATGCAGGCTGAACCGGTCAAGAATGACCAGTGAGTTATTCGATTTGTTAACACCGTACAAAATGCCTGATTCCTGCACCAGCTCGGATGACATGAACGGAAACGTCAGGGCGGCAGACGAACTGTCGAGGTTTCGTTTCTGCGACAGCTGATCTTCACCGCGCGGCAGGATGGATTGTAAGGCTTCGAGCTGTTGGTAGCGTGCGACTTTTGAGTAAAACAACCTGGCGGACAGAGTTGCTTCAAGGAGCGTCGTCGTTTTGTTGAGTTCTTCCAAACTTTCGGCGCGAAGACAAACGTAAATCGACATCTGGAACAGCTTTTCCTGTCCGCGCTGGATCTTGTCGCGCAGTTCGATGGCAGATTCCAGCGGGTCGGTGATTTCCGATCCGACGATCTTTCCGGCTCGCATCATCGAACGGCGCGTTGATTCAAGCTCGGTAATCTTTCGGTGCAGTTTCGGCAAGGCGTGGAGCGCGTTGACTTCGTGCAAATGGTAGCTGATATCAGCGTCATGGTTGAAGTTGATGAGGCTGTCGAGCCAGCCTGAGCTTGCCACGAACGGATAGCCGGAGATATAAAGCGTGCGGATATAAACGCCGTCGATACAAAGGTGGTCAACGTTCTCCTCCAAACCGGCGTAGGACAGTACGTCTACTGCATCCTGCTCGCCAAACGCGAGAGACAGCTCTTTTTGTTTTGCCTTTCGTTCCTCTCGGCGTTTTTTGACTGGTGCGAAAAGTTTATCCATCTTGGTCTCCTTTCTCGATCATGGCGGCATGTATCATGCGCAGAGCTTGTTCGGTGAGCGGCTGTACCTTTGCCTGAGCCGGACTGTAGAAGCTGTAGAACAAATCGAGTATTTCAAGGCTGGTCAGTTCTTTCGTGTGCATGCCGATGCGCATCATGCCTTTTGCCACGATGTCGAGTTTCAGGTTGATCTGTTCCTGAATCAGCTCAAAGTCCGCCTTGCCGGTCGTGTTGTACGGCACGACGATATAGAAGTGCCTGGTGAGGATTTTGTTTGTCATGATAAGCGAGCGGATAAACTCATCATAGTTTTTCAGTTGGTCGCGGTAGACCTGCTCCGTCTCGCCGCCACGCCGCACGTTCAAATCTTCAAGGTATTTATCCATGTCGATTTCGCGGGTACGAACAAGGATTTGAAGCGACGAACCGACGGAGTTTAAGAAGCTCTCGTAGGTCTCGATAATCGCGTCCTGCTCGTCCTCGCTTTTCAGCTCGAAATTCAGTGACGACACTTGCAGCACGGCGCGGTATTCGTTATTCGGCAACATGAGAATACCGTCGCGCACGCCCTTGATCGCTATCTGATTTCGGGCGCTGGTTTTATTCTTCGATTTCTGTAAGGCGAACATAGAGACCTCCATTTCTTGTGGTTTCGAATCGCAGCTTGGCCGCCGGGTTTTCCAGCTTTGTCATAACCTTCGTCACTTCGTGCAGCTCAAGGTGCGGTACTTGCACCCGCTCTTTCAGGCTTTGTCGTTCGGTCTTTTCTTCAGCCGCTGGAACATGGTCGGCGTACTGCTCGCGGAGGGCGGTTGTGTTCTTGTTGAACAGATAGTATTTCGGACGGAGATTGTACCGGAGAACGATCGCCAGCCACAAGGCGAGTATCTTCCCCTTGATGCGTATCGCGAGAATTCCGCAGATTAAAGCGACTGCCCCCATCACGATGTATTTATAGATGTTGCCGTCCATAAACGGTGGAATCATCGTGTATATACCCGCGCTCATGAATACGGGTACAAGCAGCAGCATCAGCTGCGAAAAGCTCAGTCCTCCCATGATCCGGTCTTCAACCGTCGTTACTTGTGCTGGTACAATCGTTGCTTTCATGATTTCTTCTCCCTTTCTTTCTTAGTTGTCAGCTCGCTGGCAGATGGTCTTGATGATACTTTCGGCGCTTCGTGCGTTGCTCCGGTTTTACGGGAAACGGATACGGCGGGCTTCGGCGCATTTTTGCCAGCACCGCTGCGAGGTTGGGTATATGAAACGACATGGAGACCTTTGCCGCGACTACCGCCGCCTGAACTTGAGCCGGTCGATTGGGCGGTGCGGGATGACATCGTTGAAACGACTGCTTTACCCTTGCCTGTGATGTAGCTGACACCGTTCATAAACTGGCCACCGAGTTTTCGTGCATTCCTTGCGCCGCCACTGACGTAGCCGAACTGCATCATCACGCCCTGAGTTTTTAGCAGCACAACGACCGTGGCTAAGCCCGCTACCATCGCCATCAGCGTATTCGGCACGTCATTGTCGCTCGATGCCGCCATGCCGGTGAACAGCGATGCGGAAAGCTGCAAGATGACAACATGGACGAACAGGACGAAGACGGTTGTCAGATACGTCTTGGCGGCTGTTTCCGAAAAATCGCGAAAGCCAGGAACGAGCCAGATGAGGAAGATTAGCGGCGACAACACAGCTCCGATAAAAAGCGTCACCAGGCGGATGACGTAATAGACGAGCAGCATGACCGAAAAGACGATGAAGGCCAGCATCATCAGCAGCGCTGCCAGTCCCTGTCCGCCGGAATCTTTAACAACGCTGGTCAACGTGTCCCACACAGACGCGCTGCCGGAGACTTTGGTAATCGCAGTAATGAGCACATTGGACAGTTCGATGAACCCGTCGATGATGAAGATCGATGTATTGATCAGCAGGAACACGAGGGCAATTCTCGGCAGCAGATGCTTGAATTCTATTTCGTCGAAGCCGAAACTGGCAGCGCTCATGAAGTGAAAGCCAATCAGTGCCAGAACGATCACGAACAGCACGTCCGTTATACCGACAACTGCCAGCCATAGATTAAACACGCTTGGGTTTTTAACCATCAGCGGTGTGCCGGAAGTGAAGTAATTGAGCGCCCCCAGGAACGGCGCGGCGACCGCCTGAATGATATTGTTCAGGAAGCCTATGACCGCGTTGATCAACACTTCGATCAGTCCGCTACTCGACTGATCCGGCGTGATGGCGTTGAGCGTCGGTAACGATGCTTGCGCTCCGCCCGCCGGATGCCCATAGGCGTTCGCCAGTATGGATGTCAGCGTTGCGGCACCTAAGATAATGACCAGTCCGATGACTGCGTTTCGCATAATCCGCTTGGAGTGTTCTAGCGTGTCCGGCCTGCCGACACTGGTCATGTACAGGTAGCCGCCGTGCACAATGAAAAACGTGCAGGCGATTCCGGCGATTGCCGCAAACATCTGTAAAGTCGGCCCCACGTAATCTCTCATGACAGCAATAGCACTGGACGTGTCTGCCATGATCGACAAGCTCATGGTTAGGGTTTCCATGATCTAGGCTCCGAATGCTTGAGTCGCCAGTGTCGTCACGATGTTACTCAGGACGAAAGCGGCTATGACAATGGCAAGTCCGCCGCCCGAAAAGAACAGCGTGCGCTTTGCCCTGTCGAGGTGCTCGGGATTGCCCGAGCTGGTGATGTAGGTGAAACCACCAACAACAATAAAACCGGTCGCGACGAGACCGGCCAAACCTGCTACTACCTGTATGACGCTTCGAATAAACGTCTGCACCTGCGCGACGTCGCCCCCTGCGGCGAACGCTGGTGTTGTGAACACTATTGGTATTCCCACTAATACTGTAAATGTCACTATTTTAATACCAATGGAACTTCTGATCACGATGGGACCCTCCGTTTGAAAATAGTTGTGACTTGAAGATACCATGAAATATTTCTTAATATGATCAACGTAAGCTTTTTCAGAGATAGCATAAGAATCTTCACCACCTATGAAAGTATTGCAAATTCTACTACATAATTTTTATCTGCCTGCTTTAACTGCAGCCTGCTCAATCCATACGCCAAGGTTTTTAGCACCGTCGCTAGCGTTCCATTTATACACAGGATATCCAGCGGGCAGTGGGTTCGCGCCAAGCGCGGTTTCCGTATTTCCATTCTGGTCTTTTATGCCAGTGATATGAACGCCCAAAAGCCCTTTGCCAAGCTCTATACTTTTTTGAATTTCATATTTAACCCACCTGCGGGAAGCCGTCTCTTTACCGATCAATACTATGGTTACGGAAGTTCCGTTGAGTTGATTGTCGATCCAATTTTTTACTGCCTGGTCGCCCTGTCGCTTTATCGTTTCCCACTGCGCTTTATCGTAGAAAGGGCTTTTCTCCAGACCGGTTATTACGTTGCTATTCCTCACTTGTCCGACGCGCCATGCGTCACGGGCGTAGTGAAAGCTGAAAAATACTTTACGAGCCATGGATAATCCTCACTTCCAATCCGTAATTATTTAGTATCAACGACAAGATAATCAGCATAACAAGGACGGTTCCGTAGAAAAGAACCAGAATTGGCCGTCCGAAGAACACCTTCGCCCATGACTTCACGGTTCTGTCCTCTTTGGCAGGCGTCAAAGAGTAATCAATTTGCTCCGGCTTCGTTTTGGCAACTTTGTTGTAGATATTTCTGAACGCTCGCTCAAGCATGAGATAATACGCGTCCACGCTCCAAAACAACAAAGTCGAGACGATCGGTATGACCATGAACGCGGTATTTGAGTCTGTAGTGGCAAAAGCCGAAAGTCCGGCGATGATAGTTATCGACCAGCCCTTGAACAGAAAAGAATTTGACGCCATGCGGTTGACAACACCTTGAACAAACTCCAAGTGTTTTCTTTTATCCTCCGCTGTCGTCCCTGTTTTTACCATGTAGTCACAATCTTACAGTGATTGAGCTTGATTTGCAATACAGTAATGTTTATTGTGTAGTGCTTATGCTTAACCGAGTCGTCGCCCGTCGAGGCCAAGACCTTTTTTCTCGTAATCTACTGATGGTTGCGGCTGGGCTGGTTTTGGATCTTCACTGAGCTGGACGGTTTCAACCGAAGCGCGCGGCAAGGTGTCAGCCTTTACCGATTCTATAGATGCCGTTGGTGGTTGGTACGTTTCCCGAACTACATCATAAGAGGCTTCCGGCGCGCTTACAGCTGGCTCGACGTACGGTTCATCGGTATCAGACATAGGTATGAATTCCTTTCAAAATTACAATGATAACGAATGACGCGACTAATAAACTGGCTGAAATAATTTGCTGATTGTATTTCCGACTGTATTTTGAGTTAAACTCTTTATTCGCGGCTGCGTAGCTTTTGGCGAGCCAGTTTGCAAAATCACTACGGCTCATCTTTGGCCGCTCGGTAAGCCCGAGGATCATATCGTCGGGATTGAGCGGTGTCGCACTCCTACTAATGTTCATTGATGTAATGGAGATTACCAATGACGTGAATGCGAGAGTTGCGGCAACTAACATACCATAAATCATCAGATTATTTGTGAATTTTGGCAATTCAGATATCGCTTGGAGTTCTATAACTGCTGCTGCGATTAGGAAACCCGCCTTTGTATGTAAAAAGGCCACTTCTGACGTGCGTTTTAAAACTTTTGCTTGAAAATGACTGGCAAGATCAAGCCAATTCTGCGTCTTAGTATCATCTAAATTTTTTAATTTATCTTGTCTCTCAGGCATATAACCAAATCCTCAGGCCTTATTGTACCAAAATCCTGTATTAAATCGGCTTATGGCATCTCTATACCTACAATATGGTTCGAAGTTAGCATATAATGGTGAGGATGATTGAAGGAGAGGTTATGGAAGACAAAAAAGCTACCAGTCAAAAGCGTCTAAAGAAGCTGGTTCGAGCGGCTACCATGATAGTTGCCGCCGTTGTTCCACTTGCACTTATTTTCGTCGGGTATGTATATGCAAACTCACCGGAGGTAATACGAAATCCGAAACTGGAGCACTATCATTTCCGAATGCAGATTTTGGTTAACGGCAAGGCAGAAAACTTTGGTACAAAGGCATATCAAACAGGCTATGCCAAAGACCAGTGTAATGCGAATCTCCCCGAGCAGCCTATTCATTTCCATGACAATAAAGACCAGTTCACTCATATTCACTGGGAAGGCATGACAGGTGGAATGGTTATGAAGTATTACGGCTGGAACTATATTGGCGGTATGGATAATGCTTTAGGCTATAAGCTTGACGATCTTACTGACATTCAAAAAGTAACAACACATGGAGATTATCTACCGGGATTGCCGGCAAAAGAAGAATTTCATATTTATACGGGTGATGAAAACGGTTACAAAAAGCGTAATTTTGATGACTGGCGGAGTAAGGACCTCGAAGAGTTTTTTGGCAAAACAAGTAACTCCCCGGCACATAAAATAAATAAAGGTGAAGAGGTAAGTTTTCTCGACAGTTTATTCCCCAAAGCCTACGCGCATGGCACGGAAGACCACTCATCGACTCAAAGTGGCAATAGTGAATCCACTGAAACCGAGGAGCAAAAGCTAACTCGAATAAATAACCTTATAGGCAACGTCGTAATTTTTGTTCAAAAAGATGCGCCGACCGACCAGCAAATCAAAGATCGTTTTAACAAGCTAGAACCGTTAACTGATAGTACCTGCGGAGGCTAATAATGTTTGGGCTAAAGAAAACTCATAAACTTGGACTGATTCTTTCCTACATTACCGTTGGCTATAACGTACTGGAAGGTATCGTGTCTGTATTTGTCGGTTACCTTACGGGCAGCGTCGCGCTTATTGGGTTTGGAATGGATAGCTTCATCGAAAGCCTATCGGGAACTGTGATGATATGGCGTCTTGGCAAACACGGCAAAATGACGGAAGAGGAAGAAGAAGCGGTTGAAGCGAAAGCGGCAACGCTTGTAGGTATAACATTCTTCATCTTAGCCGCTTACATACTCTATGAAGCAGTTAGCAAACTGATTAGTCGGGAAGCGCCGGAGGCAAGCGTTATAGGTATCATAATTGCTGTTCTATCGTTACTGGTTATGCCGCTTCTAACTTATATGAAGTACAAGACAGGCAAGGCGATTAACAGCCCGAGTCTAGTCGCCGACAGTAAACAAACACTTGTTTGTGTCCTTATGTCCGTAACATTGCTTGTTAGCGTAACTATCAACTACTTTTATCCAGTTTGGTGGTTAGATCCTGCGGCTGGTCTTATCTTTGTCGTGATACTTGCACGGGAAGGTTACATCGCCATAAAATATAAGGACTTGTGTTAAGTGTGTTACGCGATTAGAAATAGATGAATACATTGTATGTACTAGCGGGAACTCGCATCTTGCTATAGTTACCCCAGCCAGGTCCACCAGCATTGTAATAGTTATATTGGCTAATCGTGAGTGTCCCGTCTCCATTTACGCTGTCGACCCATACGGTATGTCCGTACTGACCAGTCATAATAACACCAACGGAATTAGCACGGGGCGCACTTCCAGTTTGGTAACCAGCGGCTCTTGCGCTAGATGGCCACATGTTTGCATTACCCCAGTAGCGGGGATAATTGCCTGTTCGTTGGCCGACTTTAAATGCCGTGTAGCTAACGCATTGTCTGCAACCATATCCCAGGGGGTCGGTGCCATTGCCATTAACTCCACCGTATGACCACGCATTGGAATCGAGCCAACATCCGGCCTCCCAAGGATAACCACCCTTACTGGAATCACCGATGAGGATTGGCCCTATACCCCCTCCGGCTCGCCGGATTGCGGCTTCAATTTCAGCTTGTTGTTGTCTGTGTAATTCGCCTTGCTTCTTTTCTCGGTCGGCAACAAGATTATTGTATGTACTTTCTTGTCCGCGTGTTTGATCGAGAATACTTTGTCGATCATTAGTCTTCTTTATCAGTTCGTTCTTTGCGAGTTCTTGTTCCGCAAGAATACGCTTCACGTCCGTTTGTTGTTTTTCAAGATCGCTCTTGAGCGTCTTGATCTCTTCGGTTGTTTTTCGCAGTTCGTCAGCGATCGCTGATTGATACGAGCTTTTATCAACAAAGTCACTGACACTTTTGCTGCTGGCAAGCATCTCAATCGAAGAAATATCACTATCAACGTATATGTCAGCGATGGTGTCCCCAAGTGCTTCCCTTGCGTCGGAAAGCTTTTTCTTCGTTGCTTCAATGTCCATCTGCAACTTGTCATATTTCAGCTGCGACAGGTCTATTTGACCCTGGATGATCTGTCGCTCAGAGTCAAGCTGCGCAACTTCTCGCTCAAGTGTTCGCGCCTGATCTTTGAGTTTACTGGCTTCGGCTTGGAACTGGTCAATTTCTCGTTGCAAAGCCTGTATCTGGCTATCATATTTATCGGCATTAGCGTTGGGGACTGGATACTGAGTTGATAAGATCCCAAACACTAAGGCGATAGTTATTCGTATGTATTTTTTGTTCATAACGCGAATTCCTATGCCATTTCCGAACTTGATCTGACCGCAGATGCTTTTTGAGCGTTACTTTTCATTTGCTGAAACTGGATTTCGGTTAAAAAAAACCAAATGCCGACAATGATTGCTGCGACTGCCAGGAAAACTTTAAATATTGTACTTACTTTCATATAATCTCCGATTAACACTTGTTTGAGGTGTTAAATAAAGATTAGTGACTTGTTGTGTAGGCACTGGACTGCAAGAGTCGGTCTGGTGGCACCCAACTTGCAAGCTTCCATATCTGTTTGTCGGTAAGAAGATTATCCGATTGCTCGATAAACTGGTGGTCGCTCAAATTAAAACTTGGCGGGATAGGATCACGTTCATCTTTCTTTATATTTGCGACCTTGCTCCTATTTGCCACAGGAGAACCATAACAAACAGGTTTACATTCGCTATTGCTCTGTGCGTTCTGGACGGAGGCATAGTTATCGAGATGACCGAAGTCGGCGGCTGTCGTCATACCACTATGAACAATATTAACCGTGATAACGGAAAGAACGATATACGCGATGGCTTTGAATGCACTAAGCATGTACATTTTATTTTACCATGTTAGCACTCGGGCAATGTGCTGTATAATGGATTCAATGCTAAAGAGGCTAAGAGTAGGGTTGCTATTCGTATCGGTATTTTTGATTGCCGGATGTGCGCTTCTTGGTCTCTCATCCCATAGTTCGTCAACGGTTGTTGAGAGATCTGACTGTAGTGCAATGTGTAGCTCGCACGGATCGCAACTGCCTGGCAGCATCAATATTAAGGATGGTGAAAATGATGAAAAGGAACCGGCTCCCCCTCCTTTTAATCTTAACCTGAGGGAACTGAACTTAACGCTACTCTACCTGGCCCCGATAACTGCTTTATTAAGTATATTTTATCTCCAAAAACGAAGACTACTTTCCACGCAACTCAGATTTTGAGATTCGATACTTCTGTTTGAGTATTTCTAATCCAAAATCTAAGGAGTGAGCATGAGTAAAAGATTATTGATAATTTTAGCGGTTATAGTTGTCGGATTTGCCGGTATGGTATTCGCCTCAAAGAATAACGCCAGCGAGCCAAAAAGTAACGGCTCTAGCAACTATTATGGAAAGCTTGACAGTAAAGTTGAGCTGACGGAGTTCGTCGATTTCCAGTGCGAGGCCTGTTATGCGTTCTATCCGACAGTGAAGGAAATCAAAGAAAAGTATAAGGACAGAGTAAAGTTTCGTGTTCGCAACTTCCCGATCACGAGCGGCCATCAATTCGCAAAAATGGCTGCGGCTCATGCTCAAGCCGCCGCTATGCAAGGCAAGTTCTGGGAAATGCACGACAAGATTTTTGAAGGGCAGAAAATATGGGAAAGGTCACAGCGACCAAACGAATACTTCGAGAATTATGCGAAAGAAATCGGCCTGGACATGACACAGTTCAAAAAAGACCTTGAAGACCCAATGACGAACGCAGTCATAACCGCTGATTTGAAAGAAGTGAATCGACTTGGCGGAACCGGTACGCCGACATTCGTGCTGAACGGTAAGAAAATTGATAACCCCGGCAACCAAGTAGAAGCGTTTGAAAAACTTTTGGATAACGCACTGCGAGACGCAGGAGTGGAGAATTAACCTGAAAGCAAAGGCAGACTAGGTACACTACGATAATGTTTAAGATGAAAAACTTGATAAAAGCATATGGATTGACGGTAATAACTTTCGGGGCGTCACATCTAATGGTGGCCTATTACTTGATGTTAACGAGCGATTATAACGAAGGGAATTTGTTTCGTATCTTGAACTTCAACAAGTTACTCCCCGGCATTGATATAGGATGGCAGAATTTTATCATTTCCAATGTAGTGGCTGTCAGCCTTTATGTCGTGGTGCTTGGCGTGATCATGTATCGTGATCGCAAGTATATGCAGAAGCCGCAAGACGCGTAACGTATAGATTGGAGAATGTATGTCTGATAAAAAAATGTATATTTTGGTATTTTCAGTACTGATAGGAGTCACTGTTATCGCAATTGGGGTGATCGCATATTATTTTATGCAACCATCATCAAAGGACAATACCGGTCAAGTTAGAGAGCACCTGAGCATGCCCACGGACATCAACAAAAACTCAACGCTATACCTTACCTATTCATCTTTGCAAGGCAAGGATTACGATAAAAAGTTTGTTCCGAACGCCATAGCCCATTATGAAAATGCGGTAAATATGTTGACTCTTGCTTCGGCATCAGCAAAGCACCAAGAGCTGAAAGACTTTCTTAACAAAATAAACCCTGAATTGAACATACAGCTTAATAGCTTGGTGGATCTGAAAAAGGACCTCGGGTCAGCAGTTGAAGCGGATCATGACAGGAGAGACGTAGACCATGAGAATAGTTCGGTTGAGGGAAAGTTTAATTCCGAAGCTAAGCTCAAAAAACTCACCGGTGACGAATTTGATAAAGAGTTTCTTCGGCTCATGATATTTAATTTTGAAGACATGGTAAATATGGCGGCTTCCGGTCAAAAAAATGCCGACCAAGATAAATTAAAACGGCTTACCAAGGAGATAGTTGATTTCAATAAGGAAGGAATGAAGCAATTGCACACATGGCAAATGCAATGGTATGGCGCGAGCATGTAATACGAGGAGTACAATAAGGTCATGGCACATTCGCACGACACGGAAGATAGCGGAAGAAGTATAAAATTTGGACTTGTACTTAACAGTATTTATACTGTTATCGAGTTTTGCTTTGGTATCGTGACGGGAAGCCTTGCACTTATCGCAGATGCGACACATAACCTTACCGATACCTTGACGCTCGCAGTTTCATTTACCGCGAATAAGTTAGCTCGACGCAAAGCGGATACCACACGCACATACGGCTATGGACGGGTTACCATTTTGGCCGCCTTGCTGAATGCGTTCATTATGGTAGGCGTTGCCAGTTTTATTGTGTATGAGGCGATTCAGCGATTACAGCATCCACAGCCTGTCGAGGGCGGCATCGTAGCGTTGGTAGCATTTGTCGGTATATTAGTAAACGGCTCTATCGCGTACATTCTTTCCAAGCATAGTAAAGACTTGAACATGCGCAGCGCATTCGTCGATATGCTATTTGATGCGCTCTCGTCGTTTGGCGCGGTTGTAGCGGGCATCGCGATACTTCTGACTGGCATTAACGGTATAGATAGTATTGTTGGGTTACTCATCGCGGCAATGTTGCTCTATAACACGGTGAAGATAATCAAGGAAGCCGTACATATCTTACTTGAAGGTACTCCCGGCGACATTGATTTAACGGATGTAAAGAAAACGATTTTGGCACACAGGTTAATTGAACAGGTTGATGACCTACATGTGTGGACAATTCGTTCCGGCTACCGTGCGCTGAGCTGCCACGTGGTCATTGATAAAAAGCACATTCACGACAGTAGGAAGATCGTCGAGGAAGTGAAGGAAAAGGTCAAGTCCATTCATGACATACAACACCCTACGATTGAAATAGAGTTTGAGGATGCTACTAAAAAAGATAGCCATGAGTCTCATTAAGACGAATCATGAAACTCGAAAGGTCTAACGGGGTTTAATTATGCTTCTGGATGTCAATGCTGCACGCGCACTCATGGCTGATAGCCTTGGTTTTCATATTATATTTGCGCTACTAGGAGTGGGGCTTCCTCTCGTCATATTGTTAATTGAGCATCTCGGACTAAGACGTAACGATCCTGTGATTCTAGAGCATGCACGTAGACTATCTTATGCAGCCGTGATACTGGTGGTTGCGGGTGTTGCGTCAGGTACGATTATCTCGATACAAATGTCACTTATGTGGGGTGGTCTCGTTGAATTTGGCGGTAGAATTCTTGGCCTTGCGTTTGGATGGGAAGGCTATGCATTCATGTTGGAGGCAGTGTTTCTGGCGTTCTATGTAACTACATGGAAAAAATTAAAAGGATGGCGTCACTGGTGGATAGGCGTTCCTGTTGCTATTGGTTCTCTTGGTTCAGCGTTTGCAATAACTCTCGGCAATGCCTGGATGCAAAATCCAAGCGGCTTTGAAGTTATTAACGGTGTTGCGACTACAGACAACCCGATAGCTGCACTTATGACGAAAACCGCGTTTTATATGATTGCCCACTCGGTCGCCGGATACTATTTGGCGACAATGCTGTGCGTGCTTGGAGTTTATGCGTTCTATAGGCTTAAATACAAGCCCGTGGGCAAGGATAAGGTTGCTGTGGAGCAGATTATGTTCCGGCTCTCCGCTACGGCAGTATTCTTTATTGTCGTTACGGCAACCCTTGGTCATTTCCAGACCCAATATCTTGCTGAATCACAACCTCGAAAGTTTGCGGCACTAGAGATGAATGAAAAGACGCAGACGAATGCTCCGTATATAATCGGTGGTCACTGGACGGAAGACGGCAAGGTTGAGGGCGGTATAAAGATTCCCGGAATGCTCAGTTTTCTCGCCGGAAATAGTTTTGATGCAGAAGTGAAAGGCTTGAATGAGTTTTCTAAAGATACATGGCCAATGATGTTTATCAATGTACTTTTTGAAGCCAAGTTACTAATTGTCTCTATTTTCTCCAGTGTAACGATTTTGTTTGTTGCCTTGCATTTCAAAAGGCTTAAAGAAAGAACTCGGTCATTCAGATATTCGCGTCTATTTTTGTGGGCGCTACTACCGCTTGGCCCGTTAGCTATTATCACCGTAGAGCTTGGATGGATGGTTGCCGAATTTGGTCGGCAACCTTTTGTAGTAAATGGCTATTTACGAACCGCTCAAGCATATATTGCCGAAAGTGCAATTGGTAACTGGGGCTACGTATTCCCTGTATTATTTGTATTGCTATTTATAACTACGGCTACTGCTCTTTGGTTATTATTTAAGCGTGAAGGCAGGATACGCCCCATTAAGGAATTAAAGTAGTGGCTATCTGGTTCGTTCTTATACCCATCATTGCGTATCTACCAATGTTCTTATATGAGCTTTATATCGCATTTCGACGTATTGGCAAACCAATGGATAAGGGAGGGGAATATCTCCATGCAACTTGGGAGGTCACACACACGTTTCTTATTCTGAGTCTCAATTATTTTATGTGGTTATATAGCTCGGCCATTGTCGAAGTTAGCAAGGCCGTCTTCTTGCCATTAATTCTTTTCGGCGCGGTATTTATCGTTAGAGCAGTCCTCTATTTATATTTGTTTTACATCAAAACATCTAAGCGACCGAATTTGTCGGCTGATTGGCTATTTGCAATATGCCATATCGCGATGCTCGCATCCGTGGGATATATCGGTGTGGCAACTACGCGAATCCTGCTAACCGGTGATTACGAACCTAACCATATCCTCCTGCCCCTTATAGTGCCCGGATTATTCCTGATGATTCCTCTCATCAGCGTGCCACTGTACTTTCTATACCAGACGAAAAGTCGATAAATACCATAGATAGATCTCAATGTGTATCTATTCATCAAATGAACATGTCTTCTTGCAAAAAGAAGACTCGTGCTTTCTCGTAAGAAACGCGAGTCTTCGCTGCTGATTATAACGGGTATTCCTCCCTCTGTCTTCTCATTGTACGGGTAGAACTGAACACATCAAGGTAGTACAAGTCTCCACCTTGACGCATTCAGCCGCTACCCTATGCCCTCTGGACAGAGCGGGAGGATACCGGCTCATAAGAAAAGGAGGGTTTATGGAAACTCTGGTTTTGGATATAGCAAAATTAAACGTCAGGTTCCGAGGCATGTGCATCGACGTGTTCTACACGGCTGGCGTGCGGGATGGGATCATGGACCTTGTCGGCTTGTCACGGGCGGTTGAAAGTTACAACCGATTCAACGAAGACAATGATCCGCATGGCGAGCATGATTTCGGTTCGCTTCGGTTCGAAGGCAAAAAGATATTCTGGAAAATCGATTACTACGACCAGGAGCTCAAGTACTGGTGCGATCCGCTTGATAGTGGGTGCCGTCGTGTGCTGACGGTGATGCTGGCTGAGGAGTATTAGTCCTAACGTCCCGAGCATGACGATAAAAGGCTCAAACAGGAAAGTTCGGGAAGGGACAATAGTTCATCAGGCTCGCCAATGCTCGTCCAAATCTTGCCGCTCTCATCACCATTCTCAAGTGCCGTGAATGTGGTGATATATGCGCTCAATTCATCGTCCATTTCAAGACGACCAAGAGCCGCACGGACGGCACGTTTGGTGCGGGTCTCGGTCGTACCCTTATCCGCAATGAGGAGGAGGGCTGGAAGTTCGCTATTCGTAACCTCCCAACCGCCATCTTCAAAGAACTGCCCGTAGTTGGTAATCTGCCGATCAAGAACGTTGCGCGGCAGACTGTCGGGAATGACATCGAGGAAGAAGCGTTTGGGAGTGTCGCTGATCATGAGAGACAGAAAAGCGTCCGGCGGGTTGCTTGGGAAATAGCTATAGTGGCTCATGTCACGGCGTAGGTATACCTTCAAATCCGGGTAGTGGCGTTTCAGGGCGTTAGTA
This sequence comes from Candidatus Saccharibacteria bacterium UBA2112, assembly GCA_002331045.1. Classification (GTDB taxonomy): domain Bacteria; phylum Patescibacteriota; class Saccharimonadia; order Saccharimonadales; family Saccharimonadaceae; genus UBA2112. The sequence goes on along the minus strand of DCYK01000013.1, from coordinate 10,894 downwards.
AGCCGGTAGACTTTTAAGGTATGCGAAACGAAGACTTGGCTGACGGATTTGTCTTTGTAGCCAACCTTGATGACACTGTCGGTAATGTATTCATGGTCAGGCAGAGCCTGGAGTGTTCGTAGGCCTTTTGGTGTCAGGTAATAAGCAGCCGGTACGCCGAGAAGCTTCAAATGTTTTTCCTGACGTTTGCCTATCAAATTATGCTTTACCAATACTTCTAGTTTTTCATAGAGACTTGAACCCGCTTTAATACCCAAGCTGTCTGCTAATAACTGACGACTACCAAACCTGTATTTATACAGTAATTCCAATATATCTATCTGACCTTGTTTTAATGCTGAACGTTTATCTGCCATAGATTTACTCGTGTACTCCACTCTCTCTACTTCTTTTCTATATATTTATATATTAGAAAGAGAGAAAAATAGCAATAAATAACAGAGGTAAATAAGAGTATAGATGCCGTATCTCGATATTCGGTATATTTTTGATGTAAAAAAGTATAACTAGTATTGCTTTTTATTTTAATTAGTAATACTATTTATATAAAGGTTGAACGTTAACAATTCGGCTAGTGATATCTGGGTTAAATAGCAATACATGTTAAAATAGGGCAAATGTCCAGAAAGATTGTCAGTATGCAAATTCGAGTTACGGACGACGTGCGGAAGCGTGCAAAGGTCGTTGCGAAAAAACACGGGCTTACGCTTAGTGAGCTTGTCTTGCAACTACTTGCAAATACCGGAGATAAGGAACTTAAATCGTTAGTCAATAAAGAACTGCAAGAAAGACCAAAGCCAGGACGACCCTGGGATAAAAACAACTAGCCGGATTGTGAGCGTTCAGCCCTTTAAATGGAGGGTATATGTCAGGATCTGTCAGTAAAAACGATAGGGCGATTGCAACACCGGACACCATACAATTTACTACCGAGGAACGCATATTGTTTATTGCTGAGTTGATTGTGAACCGAATGGCCGAGGACGAAGCTGATAACCTCTCACTATTAAACAGAATAAGGGTGGGCGATCATGGCACCGAACAGCAAGCTTCGTAACGGAGTGCTGGCCGTTCGCGTCTCGACGGTCGGTCAAGGGATTGATGGGGATTCTCCAGAGGCGCAGATAGAGCAAGGTAAACGCTATGCGCCTGCTCACGGAATAAACATTGTCAAAATCCTGACATATCTGGAATCCGCAGCCGGAGATAAACAACCCATGCAACATGTGATTGATTATGCGGTTGATCCGAAGAATGAGATCGATGTCGTGCTGGTCAAGTCGATTGACCGCTTTACCCGAGGGGGATCTACAGCTTACGATTTATTGAAACGGCAACTTGAACCGTGCAATGTGGATCTTGAGGACATGTACGGTGTGATTAGTAACGTTAAAGTTAATACGCTCGAACATTTGGGTATGGAGTACAAATGGAGTATCCATACTCCATCAAGGAAAACGGAGATTCTTGAGGCGGAACGGGCGAAAGACGAGGTGCGGGATATCCTCACTCGCATGATTGGCTCGGAGATTCGCTACACGCAGATCGGTTACTGGTCGAGGGGCGCTTTGTATGGTTACGAAACCAAGAAAATAGAAACGACCAATGGCAAGCGGTCAATCCTTGCGCCGTATGACGACCAGGCCCCAATTATCCGTAAGATGTATGAAATGCGTGCCAGCGGCATGTATAGCGACGACCAAATTGCTGACGAAATGAACCGCATGGGGTTCCAGACACCCTTAAAGGTAATACGGGATAAGGCCGACCGTACTAAGATTGTCCGGCGTAGTGGTAGTAAGAAAATGACCGCAAAACTTCTTCGGGTATATGTCGCCAAGACAATCTACGCTGGCGTTAATACGGAGAAATGGACGGGTGGGCAACCGGTGCTATGTAAGTTCAACGGACTTGTATCGATTGATCTGTGGAATAAAGCCAATCGCGGCAAGATAAGTATTACGCTGAACTCCGATGATCATGATCATCCTATTGTCACGAGAGCGCCAAAACAAGAAAAATTCGTGAAGAAAAACATATACAATGGCGAGTTCCCGTACCGTAAGTTAGTGACGTGCCCGACCTGTCGCAACCCTCTGCTGGGTAGTGCCTCGCGCGGCAAGCTCGGCAAATACTATCCTGCATATCATTGCAGTCATCACGGCCACTATTTCCGCGTTCCCAAGAACGAATTCGACGAAAAGATTAACCAATTTGTTGAGCGGCTTGTCGTAGACCCCAAGCGCTTGGATGAAGTACTGCAGGCTGTCCTGACGGTTTGGGAACAGCGCCAAGCGCGTGCGCAAAATGAGAGTGACCATCGCGATAAAAGGCGCGAAGAGCTTGAGGCGGAGATGCGTGTGATCGTAGATAAGATGAGGTTGGTTTCATCGCCAACAGCAATTAAATATATGGAGGAGGACTTAAATAAAATAGAGCAGCAAATTAACGATTTGGATGTCCGTGTTGACGGACAGGAGATGAAAGGAAACGTCGATATGCCGACAATATTGACATACGTAAAATACTTTGTGGAACACCTCAAAGAATTACTTATTGACCACTGTAATCCAGTCCTAAAAGCACGATATTTTGGGGTCGTTTTCGATCAGGTTCCAAGTTACGCGGAAATCGCTTGTGGAACCCCGGAAATTGAAAAAATCCCAGGGGTGAACGAGCTTTTTAAGCTCACTCGCCCCCAGGAAGTTTCATTGGTGCGCGTGAGAGGACTTGAACCTCCACGTCCCGAAGGACACTAGCCCCTCAAGCTAGCCTGTCTACCAATTCCAGCACACGCGCATGTGTGTATCAGGCACAATTATACACAAGATTGCTTACGATTACCATATCTGTTATAATTATAGTAAAGGAGCCCGAAGGGGCATATTTTTATGAAAGAACCAAAATTTATCAGAAACATTGCAATCATTGCTCATGTCGATCACGGTAAGACGACGCTTGTCGATGGGTTGTTAAAGCAGTCGAACACTTTTCGCGAAAATCAGGCCGAGATGACTCAGACACTGATTATGGATAGTGGCGATCAAGAGCACGAACGCGGCATCACGATCACAGCCAAGCAGACATCGATATATCATGGTGACTACAAGATTAATATTATTGATACTCCTGGTCACGCGGATTTTAGCGGCGAAGTTGAGCGGACGCTTAATATGGCGGATGGCGTATTACTAATCGTTGACGCCCAAGAAGGTCCAATGCCCCAAACGAAATTCGTATTATCAAAGGCGTTGGAGTTGGGGCTCAAGCCTGTTGTGGTGATTAATAAGATTGACAAGCCATCTCGCAGGGTTGCGGAAGTTGAGGATGAGGTGGCTGATCTATTCTTGGAACTTGCGGTTGATGACTCACAGCTTCATTATCCTGTGTATTATGCTATTGCACGAGAAGGAAAAGCCTGGAAGGCAATGCCTGATAATCCGGGTGAACATGCAGACCTGAGTGTGATCTTTGATGCAATCGTGAGTGATATTCCGGCCCCTGATGTAGATGTTAGTGGAACATTGCAACTACTAGTTACCTCATTACAATACGATTCATTTCTAGGAAAGTATGCAATTGGCCGAATTACCCGCGGTACACTCAAACCGCGGCAACAGGTGTCACTAGTGAAACGCGATGGTACCAAAATTGCGTCGCAGGTTGATAAATTATTTGGTTATCGCGGACTTGGACGTGAGGAAATTACTGCTGCTGGCGCTGGTGATATCGTTGCATTAACTGGTATTACCGAGGTTCATATTGGCGAGACAATCGCCGACAAGGACACGCCAGAGGCGTTACCGGTCCTCGAAGTTGAGGCACCTACGCTCAGTATGTATTTAGGCCCGAATACCAGTCCGATGAAGGGGCGTGAAGGTGAATTTAATACTAGTCGACAGATTGGTGATCGTTTGCGACAAGAGCTCGAGACTAACGTTGCACTCCGTGTCCGAGAGGACGGCATAGGCTTTATTGTAAGTGGTCGAGGCGAGCTTCACCTTTCTGTATTGATCGAAACGTTACGTCGTGAGGGTTATGAATTCGAGGTAGGACGACCACAGGTTGTGACAATCGAGAAAGACGGGCAGACACAAGAGCCGGTTGAAGAACTGGTAATCGAAGTTGGTGCTGAGTTTGTCGGAACAATCAGTCAAGAGTTGGGATTGCGTCGAGCGGAACTGACTCATCAGGAAACAACAAGTAGTGGATCGATGCGACAAACTTATATCATAACAACGCGCGCGATGATTGGTCTTCGTAATCAATTACTAACAGCAACCAAGGGGACGGTTATCATGAATAGCCTGCCGCATGGATATCAGCCTCTAGGGCAGAAATTAAACGGCAGTCGTAACGGGGCCTTGATTGCATTTGAAGCAGGGACGACGACACCGTATGCGCTGCAAACTGCAGAGGCGCGTGGCGAACTGTATGTTGGGCCTGGTGTTGAGGTATATGCCGGCATGATTGTTGGACTGAATCGTCGACAGGAAGATATGGAAATGAATGTGTGTAAGGCGAAACATCTGACGAATATGCGATCAAGTAGTAGTGATGGTGTCGTACAACTAACGCCGTTTACTGAACTGAGTCTTGAACAATGTATCGACTTTTTGAATGATGACGAACTACTCGAAGTAACACCGAAAAATTTGCGCTTGCGAAAACGTGAGCTTGATCCAAATAAACGAAAACGTGCCGCAAAATAGCGGGCACTTTCGTTACGGTTGTATACCTGAAGCATAAACCCTATAATAACTATAGGATAAGTATGCCAAAGATAAATAAACTTAGTAGTATTGGCCTTGCCTCAGAGGAGGCGTTGAAGTCGGCGCTCGTTAGCACGGCAGGTGCCCTGATGCTAACAAAGGAAAGTCCTGATGAGGCATTAGGTGAGCTCTTTGACCTCGTGCAACAGCGGCAGGTGTATTCAGATGGTAAAACGTTTATCGATTTAATACCACGCAAACGACTGAAACAAATCAGGAAAGAATACCTGGTTGAACGTGAAGATCCAAACTTTGATTTGCAAGAATTTGTCGGTCGCCATTTTTATGAATTCGAGCACAAGGCACCGACGTATTTTAGTAATACCGAGCACACCCCTCGTGAGCATATTAAGGAATTATGGCGAGTTTTGGAGCGTCGTAATCGCCGTGATCGTGGATCATTGATCGCCATACCTTATCCGTACATTGTCCCGGGTGGGCGATTTGTTGAGCAGTATTATTGGGATAGTTATTTCATTATGATTGGCTTGGCCGCTGATGGTAAGTGGGGTCGTGTAGAAGATATGATACGGAATTCGACTTACATGATTCGAAAGTTTGGATTTATCCCAAACGGTAACCGGACATATCTTTTGTCGCGTAGTCAGCCACCATTCTTTAGTCATATGGTCAGATTGCTTGCGCGTCATCAAAATCGTCATCTTACACTACTTGAATATCTACCGTATATGCTCGGTGAATATCGCTTTTGGATGCGTGGTAAGCGAACACTCGATAAAATGGATGAGGCTTCTGCGTTACGGCGAGTTGTACGTATGCCCGATGGCACACACCTCAATCGTTATTTTGATAACAAGAAAACACCGCGACCCGAATCACTTCGCGAAGATACGGATACGGCAGGTCAGACAGACAAAGAGATATCAGAAAAACTATTTTTGGATCTTCGGGCTGGTGCAGAGAGCGGCTGGGATTTTAGCAGTCGATGGTTCAAAGATCCAAAAGAAATTAGCTCGATCCACACGACCGATATTGTTCCAGTTGATCTCAACTGCTTGTTATACCACTTAGAGGTGACAATAGCTGAAACCTATCAGTTAATGTTCCAGCCGCTTCTTGCGAGGCGATATCGTCGATTGGCCGAAAAACGTGCGGCCGCAATTAATAAATACATGTGGGATGAGGGTGAGCAATTCTTTATCGATTATGATTTTCGTGCAAGTGAGCGAACGGGTAGGGTAACGCTTGCCGGAATTTTTCCGCTGTATGCGAAGATCGCAACACCAAATCAGGCAAAAGCTGTCGCTGAGCGAATCGAAAAAGATTTTCTCAAAGACGGAGGGTTGGTGACGACGTTGCTCGAAACTGGGCAACAGTGGGACTCACCGAATGGCTGGGCGCCGCTACAGTGGGTGACGATCTACGGTTTACGTGAATATGGTTATCACACACTTGCCGATCGCATCAAAGAGCGTTGGCTGAAGACGTGCGATACAGTCTATGAACGAGAAAACAAAATGGTTGAAAAGTATAATGTTGTGACGCCAAACGAACCTGGAGGGGGCGGTGAATATACACTGCAAGATGGCTTTGGGTGGACGAATGGTGTTTATTCAGCATTAAAAGCCGAAGACGAAAAACGCTGAGTGTTAATTGTAGATTGATGCACTAATAGCTTGCTCGAAGTCACTAATTGGTTTGGGATTACTGAGGTAGGCTTTGTATCCGTATTTTGCGGCAAGAATTGCCGAGACTGTCCATCCCTGAATTTCTTGAGGAGGTTGCTCGAATAGGTGAAGCACCTGATGCGTCGTATTCCATACGTATATTTCATGGGGGTTTGTTTCTATACTGTCGTCAGTATTTCCGTTAACAAATTCAGGGAATGAATTCGTGTCGTAGACGGTGCGCCAGATACGTGAGCGCAGCTCCCAGGCGAGCATTTCATAACCCTGACGTTCCAACCCGTCAGCGACGTATGCGGTGTCCCATAACCATACCGATCCCGTATGGTAGCTACCAGCCCGAAAAGCGACCTCGTCGGATGCAAGAGTCCTGATACCACTGTGGTGAAGTAGCTCGGGGCGAAAGAGCTGTCTGACAATCGACTCGCGAAGAAATGTCTCGTCTGGTCCATCCCCTTCCAAAAGGCGTGAATTAAGGAGTCTTCCCATGTTAGATGTACGAACGGCAAGTTGACGGAGATTTCCCTGCTCATCCCGGTCAGTAGCGAGTGCGAAATAACCACCTTTTTTTGGATCATCAATCCAAAACTCGGCGAGTATTCTCTCGCGTAATTGTTCCGCCTGTTGTCGTAGTTGATCGGCATGTGCCGGGTTTGTGGCTGCATAAAGTTCAGCGCTATCGATGAGGGCGTCGTAGGCAAGTGCTTGTACTTCAACTGATGCTATACCATTATTGTAGTTTGCTCGAGAGCCGTCTGCATGAACGTAGGCAAATGCCGAATCCTTCCAAGCCTGACTATCAATCCCTTTACCTGTTGGATCGAGATTCTTAAACTCAAGCAAACCTTCGGGATTTTCAGCAAGGCGTTCTTGGAGCCAATGTGTGGCGAGAGCAAGGGAGTCGGCGACTGTTCTCTCTTGCCCGTCTTTGCCTATGTAGGGTTCAGCAAGAATTGAGGCATTATGTTGCATAGCGTACGTATGAATTGCCTGTATGTAACTGGGTGTTGCATCAATCGAACCATAGAACGGCCAGCCCCAGTTTAATCGTTTGCTAAATTTCTGCGCCATTGGATCGGCAGTTCCTGTGTCATGTGTCGTTCCCCTGTCGAGCAAAATAATCTTGCCCGGCTGCTCTTGGCGCACTGGTTCTCCCTTGCGGTATTCTTCATATTCGAGGCCCTGACTTTGTGCAAGTTCAAGAATAGTTGCACGCAGCAATTTCGGATGATGTTCATGTAATTTTCGTGCAATTTCCAACGCATCTCTACCGTGGGGTGTCTCATACTTTCTTAGCTCAGCAACGGTGCTATTTTCGAGGCTGGCAAGTGAGGCGAGGGCTGCCCCAGATTCTCCAATATCATCACTCGAAGAAGCTTTGGTGAGGCGAAGCATTTCTCTGAGCGCGGCAGGTCGCTGACGAGAGCGTTGTATATTCGGGGTAGAAATATGAGCAACAATATCATCCTCGCCCAGTCGGCTCTGTGTTGCAACGGGTAAGTGATCGCGAAGATCGATGAGCTGTGGCAGTTCATCGATAGAAAGTAGGGGGAGGGACGGTTCACTAATAGTATCATTCACACGCTCATGTTGTTGAAACTTGGTTAATTCCATATATACAGTATATCGAAATTTCTTATAGCAAGCTTTATACAGTAGAATGAGTACATAACCATAAGCAAAACTATTTTGACGAAACAACTCAATAGAACAACTTTGGAAGCGCTTCATCATCGTGCTGACGATGTATTGAAAGAGTTAGTGACAGATGATGGCGTCTATGCATCGGCACAAAACGGCTGGAAGGGTCCGTACCATAGTTGGTTTGGTCGGGACGGCGCAATAACGGCCGAGCTTATTGGTGCTGCTGTGCCTTTTGGCGGTAATTGTACTTTGGCAATGGATGCTCTGCAGTCACTTCTTGCTTTCTCAAGGTTTCAGGGCAGTAAAAATAATCCCGAAACAGGTGAAGAAATTGGGAAAATGCCTCATGAGATACGCACGACATTCGATAGCGTAGATCAGGTGCAACATGCTGCTCGTACCAACGCCAAGCCTTGGTATGTTGATCCAACTGACGGCATTATGAAGAACTGGGATAGTGTTGATAGTACACCGTTATGGATTATTGCCGTTATCCGCCTTCATGATGTATTGCAGTCACCGCTAGACCGTTACACGAAGGAATGCGTGAAGGCGGGCATGGATTGGATTGTTGACAATATGAATCATAACGAAGGATTCGTAGGCTTTATTGGGGCGGACGATGCTGACGGAAGGGTATATAGTGGCTTGCACAATCAAGGCTGGAAAGACAGTGAAAAGATATATCAATATGAAGACGGGAGTTTAGCCACTCACCCTATCAAGGACGTCCTCGTCAATGCTGAAAGTTGGGCTGCGTTACGATTAGGGGCAGAAGTCTGGAAGAGTGACGATGAAAAATATTCACGAAAAATCAACGGAGTTGCAATGTTGCTGCGACATCGCTTCAATATGAGTCGATTTGGCTTTTTGTTGCCGACAAAAGACTACTATGCTCAAGCACTCGATGCAGAAGGTACGCAACTTCCTCACATTGCGGCTGATGTACCGATGAGCATGTGGGCATACTATAGGGATGAGTGTGTTATTGGACAGTCCTATCTTGAAAAAGTGATAGAGAGGACAATGAAATCGTCTATGTTAAATCCTGCTGCAGGTATACGTAACTATGAAGAGGGAACGATTTTTCGGCAAAAAGGAACTCATTATCACGGCACTAGCAGTACCTATTGGCCATTCGTATCTGCTTTTGTCAGTCGCGGTATGTTACATTTTGGGCATGATGACTATGCCCGCCAAATTATGAATGCCTCGTTGAGTGCGGTACATGAACTAGGATCAAACATTGAATTATTTGTCTGTCGCCAGGATGGCCATGTGCGACCATGGCATCATCCTGAATTGGGTCAGCAAAGTGCGCGTGAGCAGGCCTGGACGGCGGCTTCGGTCTATTTTGAAACGTTATACTTACTCGCGCACCGTTAGATTTTTATTACCACCAGAGTATGGTACTATAGACCAACGAGATGTGTGAATAACGCAGAGCGCTGATATATGAAGATAGCAATAATAGCACCACCATGGCTCAGTACGTATCCAGGCTGCTACTACGGCATTGAAAACGTTATCCAGAATCTTACGAGCCAACTTCACGAAAAGGGGCATGAGGTTGTTCTTTTTGGCGTTGGCGGCAGTACAACTGCGGCATCAAAAGTTTACTCGTATCATAACGAGGGGCAGTACCATAACATTCATCGTGCTTGGTATGAAGCGGTGCCAATTATTAGTTCCCACATTCTTTACTCTCTCAATATCATTGTTAGTCATGGCGACTTTGACATCATTCATGATCACAACAGCTTCGTAGGGCCTGCAATGATGGCATTTGCTTATAGAAACCTACCGCCTGTTCTGCATACACTACATGAACCGTTTACAAATTTGCGTCTTATAGAAAAGGGTATTCCTGATAATCGCATGCTTTTTGAAGAGCTAAAACATGCAAAAAACATGTATTTTAGCGGGGTTTCTGAATCGCAGTTGAGTACCGCACCAAAAGATATGGACTCGAAAGTTCTGGAGGTTGTACCAAACGGAGTTGATCTCAACGACTATACCTATCGAGTTCGTAAAGATGATTATTTCCTCTGTGTGGGTCGTATTGCAAAAGATAAAGGCCAAGGTACGGCTGCACAGCTTTGTTCGGAATTGGACGTACCATTAAAGTTAGCTGGAACAATTGGTGGCAATATCACCACGGCCCGAAAAGCAAAAGCAGAGATTCTCAACCCAACCGCTTCGTCGTTAGAGAATAATCCACATTTTGCGTATTTCAGGAAAGAGGTGTATCCATACCTAAAGAAAGGTAAGATTGAGTATCTTGGAGCAGTATTCGGTCCTCCAAAGAAAAAACTCTTTGCGAACGCGAAGGCCTTTTTGGCACCTATTGAGTGGGAAGAGCCTTTTGGCATTTCATTGATTGATGCGCTGGCGAGTGGTACACCTGTCATTGCTAACAATAGGGGTGCTTTTCCGGAGATTATTCAACATGGTCGAAATGGTTTCTTGGCAAATTCTGTCAAGGAATTTCGTGAATACATGCAGCGCATCGACGAGATCGATCCAAGGGAATGTCGAAAAAGTGTTGAAGAGCGTTTCTCGGCGGATGTTATGGCTGACAGGTATATTGCCCTTTATGAGCGCGTGATCGATCTATACACAAAGCAAATGTCTACACCATAACTATGAGTGACCAGCATTGTTGTTTTTATGTGTAATCTCGTTTGGCAGAAAGCCTTTCTTGTGTTTGAAATTCGCTTGCCACTGATAATCTTGACTATAGCCCAGGTCTTTCATGAGTTTTGTCGGCGCATTGCGTAAATGTAGGGGGACTTGTGCGTCGGGATGACGCTTCGCCAGATCTTTTGCGGC
>DCYK01000005.1 GCA_002331045.1 Candidatus Saccharibacteria bacterium UBA2112 | reverse complement strand
TGCCTGGGTGAATGTCTATATGCTGACGGAGCCAGCTGGCGATACTGTCATGAAGGCAGTCGTGAAACGTAGTGGATATGGTGAGTGGGTCATTGAATCCTCGGGTCCTATACCAGAGGAAGTCGGATTAGATCTAGGGGAGAAGATTGATCGACTTGTGACAGATTCGTAAAGGATGACAGGCTTCTATTCCTTATTGGGAAGTAAGTTGATACAGCGCAATCCCGGTTGCGACACTGACATTGAATGATTCTTTGTGACCACGCATAGGAATTTCGAGCAATGTATCACATTGATCGCGAAGTTCGGGATAGATACCATCGATCTCATTGCCTAACAATAGAGCGATTTTCGTTGGAGGCGTGAAATGAGCAAGATTCACTGAACGCTGATCTTGCTCGAGGCCAGCAATACTAAAGCCCTCCTCCTTCAGCGTATCTATAGGAGGTGAGCCGTGGTATTCAAAAGGAACAGTTGTTTCAGCACCGAGTGCAGTTTTGTGAATTTGTCTGGTAAGCTTATCGGCGAAATGCGGCAAGCGTGTATCGTTGTCGATCGTTGGATACGGTGTGTAACCGCTAATAATAATTTTTGCTACGCCAAAACCGTCGCACGAACGGAAAATCGACCCTATATTATGGGTTGAACGAATGTTGTGGGCAATGACAATTATCTCCGGCACACTCTCTAGTGTAGCACTGTTATTTCCATAAGCTTTTTGCTATAGTAAACGAGACTATGGACGAGAAGAAGATCCAACAGCAACGGCGTGACCACGAAGAAAAATCGACTGAGTCTCGTGCGGCTGTACTTGCGTTGCCGTACCTGGACTCTCGTCAGTTTGAGCAAGAGCTGACCTTGGTAAAAGAAGGCATGATGACGATCGAAGAGATGCATCGATATCGCATGGTGCCGTTGCAAATGGGTGGTGAGTATCAACCTTATCGCTATGGTGTAACAAGTAATACGCCACAATCATATATTGAGAAGAAAAAGCAGGAATATAGCGATAAGGGGCGCGAGGCGCAAATATTCCTTATTAGTAATACCGGCTATATGACGCTCATGAATCGGTATGATCCACCGAAGAAGGTTATCTATAAGGATATTACGATCGCCAAAGCGGGTGACAGCACGACGATTGCAGAAGTGAGTAAAACGTTAAATTCCGTTGGCTCGGATCAAGTTCTTGATTATCTCATTGATCAAGCGGACAAGCTGGGGGCTAGCGACATCCATGTCGAGAACCAGCGCAATAATATTCGGATTCGTATGCGTGTTGACGGAGCACTGCACCCGGTTGCCGAGATTAGTAAGGACAAATATCGTATATTGATGGGTGCAATTGGTTCACGCGCCAATATTTCATCAGCAGCAAAGACTTCACAATCGGGACATATCCAAAAGGATATTACCCGTGATGGTAGTACGCATTTACTCAACATCCGTATCGAAACAGTTCCGAGTATGTATGGGCAGGATGCGGTACTGCGTCTATTTAATTTTGACGAATCAATGCTTGATCTCGATCTATTAGGTATACCTGAGCGCGAAATGGCACAAATTCGCGAGATTACACGGCATCCGCGCGGCATGATGTTGATGGTTGGTCCAACGGGTAGTGGTAAATCGACGACACTCTATAGTATGCTGAATGCACTGAATAATACGCAGCGTAAGATCCTGACACTTGAAGACCCGATTGAGTACGGTATCAGTGGTATTACGCAGATACCGATTGATTCAACGCATGGGCAGACATTTGCCGACGGTCTGCGCTCAATTTTGCGTCTTGATCCTGATGTTGTGATGGTCGGTGAGATTCGTGATGTGGATACGGCTAAAACGGCGATCCAGGCCTCGATTACAGGACACTTGGTATTAAGTTCATTCCATGCTAATTCAACTTCGGCAGCGTTTAGTCGTATCATCGGTATGATAGGGATCAATCCAATATTCAGCTCGGCAATTCGTTTATTGATTGCACAACGGTTAGTGCGGCGGCTGTATGATGGATCAAAGCAGCCGTATGAACCCGACGAGGCGACAAAACGCTGGGTGCGTAAAACACTTGAGGGAGTTCATCCTGAGCGACTAAAGGGAATAGACCTGAACAACTTTAGGCTATGGAAACCAAAGGTTCATCCGGATGCGCCATTTGGATTTAAGGGGCGTCTGGTCATTATGGAGCAAATGGTCGTAAACCATGATATTCAAGCCTTTTTGCGTGGAGATGTCGCTGATGCAAACCCAGAGGCAATTGAGCGGACTGCCAAGCAATCAGCGGGATTAATCACGCTCATGCAGGCAGGAACAATTGCGGCGCTACGGGGAGAGACAACACTCGAAGAAGTAAATAGGGCGATCTAGGGAGTAATATGGCAAAATACAAGCACGCTTCAAGGAACCGTAAGGTGGTGGCTGTCATTTTTGGTGCGGCTATTCTCGTGGTAGGAATGACGGTATGGATGGTATATACCAACGGAGTGTCGAGTCGGTCAAAATTTGTGCATGAAAACGAGGGGCACATCGTCATTAATACAGTGGATGCTACGCAAGATTTCGTTGACGCGCTCCTTGCCGAGAAGTCTGGATGCGATGGATATAATAAAAGTGACAAGAATATCACATACATTGTTCGTCAGGTTGATGAGTTTGCATTAGTGCAGTACGGTTGTGCGCTTGACGCAAATATGTTTTACAAAAAAGTTGACGGCGAATGGAATGGTATTAGTCCAACGAATCAATTTGTTCACAATATTCCACTTTGTTCGCATCTGAAAAAACACAAAATTCCAGAGAAAATTCAATCATTCTGCCAACCTGCGCCAAAGGGTCAAGGGAATGAACTTCCAGATGTGACGGTTAACCCTGTTCAGGGCTAAAACGGATGAACCTTTTACCCTTTCAAAAAACAAAAAACTGTGCTATAGTAAATAGCTGATTGTATTTATAAAGATAAGAGCGAGAGAATAATGAGTTTTGCACTAATCCAAAAAGTAAATGACGAGCAGAAGAAGTCTGCTGTTGTTGATGCTCGTAGCGGCGATACTGTTCGCGTGCATCAGAAAATTCGCGAAGGCAACAAGGAGCGTATTCAGGTGTTTGAAGGTGTGGTTATTCGCACCGATAATAAAAACCAGCACACTAGTCGCATTACTGTGCGTAAGGTTGCTAGTGGCGTCGGAGTTGAAAAGAGTTTTCTACTCCATAGTCCCCTGGTTGAGAAAGTTGAGATTGTTCGTCGCGCTAAGGTGCGTCGTAACTTCCTGAGCTATCTGCGACAACGTAGTGGTAAGAGTGCACGTCTCACAGCGGTGAACTTTGATCGAGCAGCAGTCAATGAAGTTCATGATCCCGAGGCGGAGGCCGAGGAAGCGCGTTTGAAGGAAGAAGCAAAGAAAGCTGCCGAAGCAAAGCAAGCCGAAAAATCTGCAGAAGATGAAGAATTGGCCAAGAAACAGGCTGAAGTCGAAGCACGGCATAGCGAAGAAAAATAGTAAAAACGCCTCGGCAGAGGCGTTTTTAAATGGTAAAAGACTGGTATACTAAAGGTATGATTCCACTCCTTGCCTCGATTATTGTACCGCTTGTCGCTTATGTTTGGGTGAGACCTCTCTTTGAAGAGAAATATCCTCGGGCACGTCGTCACCGTGTTTTGCTAGTGATGGCAAGTCTGACATATTTTATCGCTTGGTACTTACCCTCGCCAATGATTGACGGCATGAATACCGCATTATGGACGCATGTGACAGGTGGGGTGACAGCAGGGTTTGTTTGGTTGTATTTACAAAAGAGCGGTGTATGGAAAGTGCACTCTCCATGGATTCAGATAGTGATACTCTATGCGATTGTCAGTGCGCTTGGGGTAGCGAATGAACTGGCAGAATTCATTCTCGTGAAGGTAAATATCTTCCCGATTTCGCTTGCCGACACCTCATATGATTTGGTTGCAAATACACTTGGCGCAGCCGCGTTCCTTATTGCGTACGAAATAGTTAAGTATGTAAAAATAGGGCGTTGATTATAAACGCAACTTTTTACACTTTTTATGATACTAGGCATAGATGAAGTTGGACGTGGGCCGTGGGCTGGACCGTTGGTGGTCGGTGCGGTAGTACTCGGTGGTGCAAGGATCGAGGGGTTGACGGATAGCAAAAAGATCAATAAAAGACAGCGAGAAGCTCTGAATATCCTGATTCGCCAGCAAGCAGCTGGCTATGGATTAGGTTGGGTTCATGCGAATGAGATTGACGAGATTGGACTATCCGAGGCGTTGAAGTTAGCAACGAAACGAGCGGTTGAACAAATCAAAACACCATACCATGAAATCATTATTGATGGGACAGTTAACTTTCTGGCGGGCACAACAAAGGGAGAACACGTTACAACGATGAAAAAAGCTGATCTGTTGGTTCCGAGTGTGTCGGCCGCATCAATCATTGCTAAAGTTGCACGTGATAATTATATGGCGGAGCAGGATGTACACTATGAGGGGTACGAATTTACTTCACATGTAGGCTATGGTACGGCTATTCATCGAGCAGCGATTGAAAAGTATGGTGTTACTCCTTTGCATCGATTATCATTTGCGCCATTAGCAAAATTCAGAGTGGTGGAGGGCGAAGAGCTTAGAGTAGAAAAATCAAGGGGTCGTATCAGTGCCTCCAATTTAGCCACTCAATCGGTCTCAACGAAAAAAATGGGAGATATCGCCGAGGATGAAGCTGCGAACTATTTGCGGCACGAAGGCCATGACATTATTGAGCGTAACTGGAAGACAAGATATTGCGAGATTGATATTGTGTCAAAAAAAGACGGTGTTATGTATTTTACGGAAGTAAAATATCGCAAAAAAACAGATTATGGTGACGGTTTTGCAGCAATAACCACAAAAAAGCAACGACAAATGCACTTTGCGGCACGTGTATATCAGCAAGCAAAAAAGCTCTATGAGACAGATATGCTCCTAGCGGCGATGTCACTGTCGAATGACCCGGTAACCGTCGAGGAATTTTATATCATTGAATCGTAACTTTGCGGTAAAATAGGTTTATGACACGAACAAAAGTACCAAAAATAGAGGACTTTTCAAAAAAAGAACGACGTGATGCGATTGCTGAGAATATGAAGGAACGTGTGTATGCGACAATCACTTTACTCGCTGTCTTGACGATCATGTGGCAAAATGCTGATCACCGCACGGTTATCGGTACGATCGGCACTGTCATAGGTGTCGTGGTTGCGTTGTGGCTCGCACGTCTCATCGCGACGCGCATTTCGCACAGGGCTGTTCATGAACGACCAATTACCGCTAAGGAGTACGTAAAAACGCTATTTACAGCATCGGGATTGCTTGTTCCTGCGATATTACCCACTATCATCTTGGTGGTGGGGGGTATGACCGAATGGTTTACGCTTAAGACGGCACTCTTTGTATCAATGATTATCAGTCTATTGTTTCTTTTTGCGCAATCATTTTATGCAGCTCGTAAAATTTATGATAATTTCGGGCAGCTTTTATTGGTTAGCGCACTAGAGATGCTTGTTGGTGTGGGTATTATTCTTCTTAAAATTGTGACGGGAGAATAATAATGGGACTTATCTTAGATCAACTCATCTTTTTTGGCGTTAAGAAATTGCATCCACTGCCGAATTAGCCGCAAGACGGTCTTGAGCGGTAATTCTATTAATATATCTAGCACAATTGCGACGAGGTTTATTTTGCTATAGCGGTAAGAGATTTGTTGCCCGACATAGATAAACGGCATGTAAAGGATGTCTCGAAGCAATGAGAGTGTACCCTGTGTATGAATGACTTCCAGTTCTTGGATTTGACGTGATAGACGGAAAGAAAGAAAGCTGGCGGTGGAAAGAAAGACAAAGAAGATGATTCCCTGGACAATGTTGAATTCAAGGCTATAGAGAATGTACGATAGGCCAGCAAACATGATCATAAACATGATGGCATAAGCTGCATTAAACCCGACCGAACGTGAACTGCGGGGGATCTTAATGTCGTGCGCATCGGTATTCCCGGCAAAGAGCATCGTTTGCACCTGGTCCACGACCGCATCTGTATTCCGAGGGCCGGGGGTGGAGAGGGCAAGACGAGAAAAGGCAATAAACACCGCAGGAAAGAATAAGTTGATAATCAAAGGCACCCAGATAATTGCACCGTACACGAGATAGTCATAAGGTATTTCGACGAGAGCACCGATAATTGTTTTTGTGATCAAAAGAAACATAACGCTTTTGATAATACCGCGGTCTAGTCGTCTATTGAGAGAAGTGTATTCTTGGTCAATGTGCTGGCGTAAGCCATGCTCTAGAGCATTTTGTGATTTGAGGGATGTTTCGATCATTGGTGAATCTTCACGGAAGAAGCCGGTGTAGATAAACCGTAGCGCTGCACCATTCTTGCCGACAACGCGTGCAACATAAGCAACTGTCTTTGTTTCGAATAAGTGGTCAAGTGTCTTGTTGAATGATTCAAAGTCATGTATATGGTTGATATCTTTGCGATAGCTATCCATGAGCGCTACTCGAATGGTAGCGTTATCTGACTTTAAGAGTGCCCTGTGAATTGCAATGTATAAGACAGTGGCATGATCGTCACTGGTGACATTTTCATGAGGACGGACGAGTTTCTTTATCGGAAGTTTGTCATGAATATAGCTATAAGCAAAGTGAGCAAACATCAACTGATGAATATGGCTTTTGAGGATCTGCTCGCAACGTACAGCGAGTGTATCGAGTATCCACCCCTGAAACGCAAGTCGTTTAGTGGCATTATGCTCCGTTTCGGCGTATCGCCAGTAGGCATCGTAATATCGATTGATTTGATGTGCAATCGCTCCAACGTCACTTACTGGTGTATAGTCGTTCTTTAAATACTCAGACTGCGTGAGCTCGGTGACAAGTTCCTGTGCGAGATTTTGTGTGTCAGTTCGTGTATGAAACGACAAAACACGTTTGAGGTAGCGTCGAATAGCACGCTGTTGCAGCAAATCATCTTCAGCATACTCCGAAGCATTTCGTAATTGTTCATATGCTGTAGATACTTTACTCCCAACTGTTGGAACATGAATAGTTTCACCTTTCCGTTTAGCGGCGACGGTCTTCTCGTAAGCGTCGATATTCTGAAGTGAGCTGACAAGCAGCGCACCTAAATGGCTTAGTTGAGATTGACTATTCACTCCACTCATTATAACCCCTAGCTGTTGTCTAGCAATGCCTTTTGAACCGCTGTTTTATCGCGTTCAATGAGCTCAACCCGTCCTTCGATTTCGCTTGTGCCCATAAGAATGGCACGGGCAAGCGCTGG
>DCYK01000040.1 GCA_002331045.1 Candidatus Saccharibacteria bacterium UBA2112 | reverse complement strand
GTCAGTCGTCGGAATCCGAAGAATCCGACGGATCGTTGCTGTCCGAGGAGTCGTTGTCATCCTTGCGATCCGAAGTCGTGTCGTCATCATCGTCCTTGGAGGACGAATCCGACGAAGCATCGTCATCATCACGGCTCGCCGCCGACGACTCGGTGTCCGCCTCCTCATCGTCTTCCGACGTGAGGCTGAGCGACAGGTCATCATCCTCCGAAGAGTCCTGCTCGGTGCCCTCGGGCTCCTCGCTTTCTTCCTCGTCCTCGACGACCAGCTCCGACTCTTCTTCGAACACCGACTCCGATTCTTCGGTCTCGTTGTTCGACGACGGAGAGACCACTTCTTGCTCGACCAGCTCGACCTCTTCCACGGGTGAAACGACCGGCTCGACGTCCGACTGAACCTCGTCCTCAACCGCAGGGGCCGATTCGATCATCGACTGGTCCTCCTGGGAGGGCTCCTCGACTACCGCTTCGGACACCTGAACGGTCTGCTGTTCATCGTCGTCCGCAGCCGGTTGCTCCGGTTCACTCGCATGAGCCTGCAGGCTCATGCGAGCCGACGACGGGACCTGGGTTGGCCCGTCATTCGTCACTTCGACGGCTGTCGAGTCCTCGTCGGCAAACGGCAAGGCAACGCCATCCGGACCTGCCGGCACGAATCCTTCCCGGTAATGACCCTTCTCGACGATGGGCTCTAATATCTCCTGCCATCGTGCGGCTGTCTTAGGCAAGAAAGCTCGCATCAGCTTGAGCATGGGCAAACCATCCTCCGGCGGGACCAGCACGTAAAGCGTTGTGGTGCCGTTGGGGTTCCGCTCCTCGCGCACGAGAAGATCGGGCCGCTTGAGCACGTCCTCGTCGTACTCCTCGATGTGAGCCGTCAGTGACAAATTGATCTTCGCCACGAAGTTCCACGGATCGATCACATCGTCCGATACTGAATCGTACATCGCGGAGATGTCGATGGTGTCGTACGTGATCTCAAGCTCCTCGCCTTTGTCCGCTTGGCTCCCACCGTAGACACGGTAGGGATTGCCGATCAGGACAAACGCCAGGTCTTCCGTGGACGGTGCAGATGGGTCGTTGGCACGCCCATCCATCCACTCGTGTACGACCATCGCCCCCTGGCTGTAGGCGAAGCCGACGCGCTTGCCATCCGTCGAGGTGATGAACGTCTGGAACGACCTGACACCTTCCTTTACGGATGTGAAGATCGAGGCGCTGTACGGCACCTCGACACACATGTACAAACCTTCGCACAAGGTGCCGTCCAGCTTCTCGTCCATCTCGCCTTCGAGGCCAAAGAACCTCGTTCCCTGGACCGTGCCCGTCGTTACCGACGCCATCGGCGCGACCTCCATGGTCACGGTGGGCGTGGGAGCGGGAGCCGCCGCGGCAGTGGGCGTCACAGCCATCGCAGTCGTCACCACGAGGGGTGCGATGGCAGCAGTGACGGGCCACTTCGCAAAAGCAGTCATAACAGTCATCGTGTATGTAACCTTCCAAATTGTAGGAAACCTGCCGAGGATCGGCAGGATCGTTCAATTCGTCACCCGTATCACTACAGCCTAACGAACATGAATTTATTATAGCACAATAAGTATAAAAAGTAAATATTTACTACTGTTTTCCGTTGAGGTCATGGCCACCGAACTTCGCACGCATCGCCGCCAGTAGCTTGGTCGAAAAGTCCGTCTGGCCATCCTGCGAGGCGAGTCGCACATCAAACGCCGCCTGAATTGCTGGCATAGGAATATCCAGTTCTTTGGCCGTCTCTAGCGTCCAGCGCGCTTCACCCGATTCAGCCACGACGCCGCTAATACCATCCATCGTCGGATTCTCATGTAATGCCTGACGTGTCAGATCATTGAGCCAGCTCGTGACAACACTTGATTGCTGCCACACATCACCAGCCGCCGCGAGATCTAAATCTTTGTAGGGTCCCTCACGCAATACGCGATAGCCTTCAGCAAGCGATTGCATCATGCCGTATTCGATCGCATTGTGGACCATTTTGACAAAATGACCACTGCCAGGCTGACCAAAGTAGTGATGTCCGCCGCGTGGCTGTGCTAACGTATCCAGAACAGGCACTACCGTATCATACGCCGCTTGATCACCACCAATCATCATCGAAAAGCCGTTTTCTAGGCCCCACACACCACCTGAAGTGCCAATATCTAGCAAGGTAACATCCTTTGCCTTCGCTCGTTCATAGCGCGCCTTATCGCCTCGATAATCGCTGTTACCCCCATCGATGATGATACTGCCTGTCGGCAGAATCTCTAACCACTCATCAAGCTTTTTATCAATTACATTAGCAGGTAACATAATCCATACGATGACTTGTTCGCCACCAAATGCCTGGATTACTTCTTGTTCGCTATAGGCAGGAGTCGCACCGTACGCTTTTGCTTCATCAACTTTGTCGGTACTGCGATTATGTGCAATGACCATATGCCCATCGTCATGTAATTTACGCGCAATTTGTCCGCCCATGCGCCCAAGACCCGAGATAGCTATATTCATACCACCATTGTATCACTAGCCCTTACTCAAGGAATAGTCAGCTATACAAATTTGCAACTATTCAGCCACAATACCGGGCGGGATAACCGGTTGTGATGAGCCCTCGGTTGAGGGTTGCGGAGAATTCCTATCAGGTTTGTCAAAAATCCCTCCGATATTTTCAAGAACAGTCGTCATATTTTCTACAAATCGTGAAGTGTTCGCCTCTGGTGGTGGCGGTGCGGGGGCAGGCGGGGGAGCTGGCGCCTCAACCACAGGAGCAGGCGGAGCAGGAGCGGGTGGTGCTATTTCAACCGGCGCTGGTGCTGGTACGTGAATAGGTGCAGGAGCTGGCGCAGGGGCAGGTTCAGGAGCGGGTGCGGGTGGTGCTATTTCTGCGTGTTCCTGTATCGGAGCAGGCGCTGGATCAGGAATAGAAAGATCAATAGCTGGCGCCGAGGTATTCGGAACAATCTCCGGGCGCGGTGGTGTAATAATCGTTGGAACAGCTACCGCACCGATAGGTTCCGGTCGACGAGACTCGTGACGGGGCTGCTCGGGTACATCGGCCGGAGAAGAAGTTTCAATTGACGGCATCGTACTCGACTCGGATGGAGTATTCGTATCGCTTGTTTGTGGCGTATCGTTGCTAGCGGACGCCAAAGATTCCTGCGGTACGATTCCTTCAGGCATTACTGGATGAGGCGTATTTGATACCACATCACCCTCGGTGGCGGCTTGTGCTGCTTCACGCTTCTTTTCGATGTCCAAGTAAGCCTCTCGCCATCGTTCGACAAGTTGCTCGATAGGGCGTTCCTGAGTTTGTCGCGACTCTACGGTTTGTCGCTCATTGTTGTGCTCTTCGATTCGTTCCTTGATACGTTCGCTTACCGTCTCGAGCACTGGCTTGATATCCATGCCAGTATATTTATAAAATTCACTGGATATTGCATCAATTGTCATATCCTCAATTGGAGTATATCCCGCATCGGGGTTTGGAATAGCGTTCTTGAGCACCGCAGACATGTTCGCTATCTCATGCGAGATCATTTTCATACCCGTAACAGGATCAATCTCGCCAGACATCATTTTTCCAGCCGTATCACTGATAACATTAAAGCCGTCAATACTTGTTTGACCTAGTTCAACCCACTCATCGGGAAGTGATTCGACCATCGTTTGCATAAAGTGCACCGAACCCTCGGGTAACCCAAGATCACGCTCAATCTGATCATCGATCGCCACTGCGCTCCACGTCAGGCCAGCTTGAATGTCCGGTCTCACCGCCTCACCAGCATGCGTTCGATGCGGGAAGAAGGCATTGTACGCCGCAATCGCTGCCTGGGTATTACGAATTTGCATATTGAGTGTCGTCTCGAGCGCAGTAATAAATAGCTGATCGCTCGAATAAACCTCGTGCTTGTGACCTTCGTTATCAGTAAAGACATATGCCGGCTGTTCCATTTGCCTGTTAGGCACACTGTGAAAACCAGCATTCACAAGGAACGTGTCGAGAATCAGTGTCGAAGTTAGTTGGTTACCACCATTGGCATAGACGTCACCTTCATAGTAGACGAATGTGATATTGACACCAGGAGGCAATTCAGTATCGGTCGGAACACCTGCAGCATCAACGAGCGGTGAAACACCATTCACCAACGGATGATCAAAGATACTGCCGCCGCCATTATGATACGGGCTACCGGCAGCAATAACTTCGACATTGGCTGGCCAAGTATTATTGTTGTCACGAAAAATTTTCCAAAGCGCTTCATTCACGACACCGCCACCTTCAGAGAAGCCACCAAGAACAATCCGTTCCTGACCGTTTGCGACAGCCTGTTTGTACTGGTTAAACATTGTCTGAGAGCCTTGTTCAATCGAGACATTCATCGGCATTGCACCAACGAATGGTCCAATTTCACCAGAATATGGCGTTGGCTGAATGTCGGCGTGCTGCTCGACATATCCTTTGGTACCAAATTCTTGTACCATAACCTTACCGTCACCTTGTGTCGCGCCACCCGCAACTAGTACTGAGGTTTTTGCCAGATTAATATATTCGTATTCAAGCTCTTGTTCTTGCGCCTCGGCACTCGCAACAGTCTGATTATGTGTTTCTGTGTGCTTATCAAGATCAGCTCCCGATAGCAACAGTGCACCTGCTGTAAGACCAGTCATCGCTACCAGAGCAGCCCTCGGTGCTTTTTCTTGTAATCGGGCCGCAGCACTAGCAAATGCCTTCTTTGTTCGAGTTGAAATACGATCGCCCGGCTGCACGAGCTGTTCTTGCCGTTTTGCACGGTAATCAAAAGCTCTTTCCAGGGGTGTTACGTTATCATCTTCGATGTCATGCAGCTTATCCAAATTTGTCTGTATTGCAGCAGCATTCATCAACCCACGTGTCATTTTTACTGCGCGCTCTCGAACATGAGTCAACGGCGCCAGCATCTCTGGCGTTATACTCGCGGCGGCGTGATCGTATCGTTGGTAGAATTCTTTTGTACCAGTACCGATCATCGAAATATGAATCGTACCAGCAATCGTATCTGCAAAGTCATCCTGAATACCACCCCCAAGTTCTGCAGAGGAGCTAAGGTACGCATTCATTTCTTGTTCATAACGAGTTAGCGCCTCGGAAGAGTCGCGCTGCACGGCTTCGTGTCGTTGTGTTTCACCTCTAGCCATAATGTTATACATTCTAACATATGCTTTATTAATTGTCAATAACATGACATTATTTATGCTATACTAGAAACAGATGACAAAAAAAGCTTCACCCCTGTTCACTGTTACACTTGACCGTATTATCGGCGGCGGACAGGCTATTGGCACTATGGAATCGGGCAAAAAGTGTCTGGTTTGGGGTGGACTACCTGGCGAAACAGTCGTCATACAACAAACAAAGAAGAAATCCTCGTATATTCAAGGGGTAGTCACAGAGGTCATTACACCTTCATCCGACCGTATTACCCCTGTCGATCCTGATAGCTACCTCAGCACGAGTCCGTGGCAAATGATGCGATTTGAAGCCGAGCAACTCTACAAAGCAGCACTGATTGAAGAGGCGTTCGAGCTACACAATATTGTTCTGCCGCATCCAATTGAGGTATCCACTAATCATATCGAGTACGGATACCGTAATAAAGTCGAGTTTAGCTTTTGGTATGACACAGATCGCCAAATGCTCGATCTAGCATTTTTTCGCCGAGGAACCCACGGCAAAATTGCTGTCACACACACAAGCCTAGCATCCCCAGCGATCACCGAAGTATCCCAAGATGTACTGAATGGATTACGTAACCTCAAAATTGATGGCCGTGCACTCAAGACACTTCTTATCCGCAGTAATCGGGCAGGGCAGGTAGCATGGCAGCTGTACGTCAAAGATGAATCTCTCGATGCGCAGGCACTCCTTCGTGCTACCCGTCATTCTTCTGTAATCCGGGCCGAAGTAATTTATTCCAATCCAAAAAGTCCTGCCAGCGTTATTACGACACGTCTCGCCAGCGATGGGAACGGCGTCCTCAGCGACACTATTTTAAATGTACCGTTTAGCTATGCAACCGAGGGGTTCTTTCAGATCAATCTGCCGGTATACGAACAGACGCTGAGCGATATGCAAGAATGGCTCGAGCCACATAAGTCTATTATTGATCTTTATAGCGGCGTCGGCACCATCGGCTTAACAATTGGTGGCAATACCGTCACATTAATCGAATCTAATGAAGCGGCGGTGCGCGAGATGCAGCAAAATATTATCCTGCTCAAGAAAACAGGAGCCCAGGCCATCCTAGCGCCCAGCGAAAAGGCGCTCGAGCACATTACCAGCAATGCCACGATCATTGTTGATCCACCGCGTGCCGGATTACATGCTGATGTCGTCGAACGATTACTAGAGATAGCACCCGCGCGCATTATCTACCTCAGCTGTAATCCCGTCACTCAGGCCCGTGATATCGCCCTACTGGCCGAAAAATATGGCATCCGGTGGCACCGCGGCTACAACTTCTTTCCACGCACACCACATATTGAGCACTTGGTTACACTAGACAAAAAATAGATTAAATGCTATAAAAACAAATAGCACCTTCCCATTCCAACTACGTCAGGACCAGTCATGGAGTTTACGTTTTCTTTTGCAATCATCGCAACCATCATTGGTTATCTGGTGTGCGCTTTCATTGCACGTATCGCAGCGGACGCGTATCGCTACGATAGGCGACCCAAGAAGATCATAGGGGTCGCCTCCGTGTTTCTTATCTCTGCGTTGATCGGTAACCTCATTTACTGGGGATTGTCGACTGCATCATACGACAGTGAAACCCAGGATCGTGTCACCGCTATCGATGAAGTCGTTGCCGAACAACTATTTGGCTTCAAGACGGCAACAGAATACCCTCTGATCCTAGGGGAGCAAGTAGCAGGCTTTCGCGGATCGGCAGAGGCCCAAGGCGGCTTCTTCTCCTCAGCATCGGTTACCACCTTTAATGGCGGCCCTGCTATCACTGTTTCGTTCGTCCAAGGAGAGAAGACCTACACCCTCAGCCTACCGCGCGCCTCGACGGTAATCACTGTTGATGACACGAAACCACCTTCGATGCTCATCCGCCTCCAGTCAGAGAGCAGAAATACGAATGCGCGGTATCCGCGCACCTGGAGTGGCTGCGATACGGTCATCGCTAATTTCGCGATTGCCTGTCAGCGTATCGAGACAATTCATCACGATGATCTCATCATCAACGACGAACATCGGAACGCCGGGCTCGGCAAACTCGTTGAGGCGAGCTTCGAAAGTGCATCGCTAACGATGACGTCTCGGATGTATGAGGAACTGATCGGAAGGATTGGCTAACCCGCCAACTCGGCCTCGCCGTGCGATACTCGCCGACTCGAGGAGAGTTGGCGGGTATTTGCGTTTTGGTGTATGATGTAGGGGCACATAACCATAAGGGGTTTACAAGTATGAAACAGACGTACAAAACACTACTCACTGCCAGCCTTTCGTTAGCATTGGTTCTGACACCAGCTACCGTTTTTGCGCACGAGGGCGAGCATACCGCAGACGACCCGGACGCACCAACACATAGCGAAGTTCAGAATAGAAACACCATTCACGAGCAAGAGAAACGATCGATGGATGCGGCAAAGAGATTGCGAGAAGAACTCGAGGCAAAGAGAGCAGACCGAAAGGAACAAGTTCAGACAGCTCGCGCAGAACTAAAGGAACGATTAGAGGGCGCAAAGAAACGTGCTTGCGAACGACATCAGACAAAGATCAATAATCTAATGGAACGCATGGACGAACGGCGACAAAAAGCATTTGACCGCATTACACAGGTCTACACGGCAGTCGATGCATTCGTCGCAGAGAAGAGTCTGACAGTCGAAGATTATAATGCCCTTGTCGCAACTGTGAATGCCGCCAAGACAATCGCTCAAGATACCCTAAAGGAGCAGGTTGCAGTGCCCGAGCTCAATTGTGATGGTGAGCAACCACGCGCTGACGTCACCGAATTTCGCGAGAAACGGCTGAATAGTATTGATGCCATGAAAGCTTATCGCAGCGCAGTGAAAGAGTTTGCAAACGCCGTCAAAACAGCCGCACAAGAAGCGACAACTGAAACCGAAGAAGGAGAATCATAATGAAACAAAATAAGGGTTTTTCTCTCATCGAGGGTATTTTAGTTCTTGTCGTTATCGCAATTGTCGGACTGGTTAGCTATTTAGCATATACAAACTTTATTGCACCTGACGATGAGTCAGTAACCTCATCAAATACCACACAGCAGCAAGAAGAAGCAGAACCAGTCGTTGTTGAGTCTAGCGAGGATATTGATAGTGCAATTAAAGCATTAGACGATATCTCTATCGAGGATGAGTCTGACGGCGCATCATACGATAGCGCCACAAAAGAGTTCGAATCTTAGCTCGTCTTGATCCGACGATAAGCGAATTTGGCTGCCGTACGCCATTGACCATGCGCATCGGTATCAAACTGGCGAATTTCACCTTGCGGGATCTCTTGTATCAGTACAAGTGCCGGATTATACGGGGCAAGGGTTCGATAGTAGGTTAAATCATTAGCCGAAACAGGTCCAAGTCCGGGGAAGACCTTGCGAAAATGTTCGCGGCCAATCGCATCAAAATAGTCGGGTTGGTTCTTTGGAGGGATATATAGTTCTGCTCGAAGACCCATGCGTGTCACCATTTTCTTGACATCTCCGAGGGATAAGTTTGACTGGGCAACAATACAACAAAGCAATTGCTTTTTTGTTGTCAAGAAAACGGTTGCTCGCGCTGTACGACTCACAGGAACACGCCGGACAATCACTTTGTCGACATCAATGTCCATGCCAAACTGTTTCTTCGCCATTTGCTCAAGCGCCATATCGTCATAGATACTGTCATTCATGTTGCAAAGAGTATAGCACAGTACGTAGACAGAGTACATAAATTATGCTATAATTTCGCCTCTCTGTACACCCAATCATACCTTCATTCAGAATACCGTGCGCTATAATAAGACACAGTGGATTTTACTAAACGCTACAAAAAACTTAACCCGACACAACGACTGGCCGTTGACACAATTGATGGACCAGTCATGGTCGTTGCCGGTCCAGGCACAGGCAAAACCGAGCTACTGAGCATGCGGGTAGCGAATATACTCAAAAAGACAGACACACAACCAGAAAATATCTTGTGTCTCACATTTACCGATGCCGGATCAATCGCAATGCAGAAACGCCTCACAAGCATCATTGGTCGCGATGCCTATAATGTATCGATTTTTACGTTTCATGCTTTCGGCTCGGAGATCATGAATAAGCACCGAGAATTCTTTTACGGTGGTGCGAACTTTCGCCTAGCGGACGACCTGGCAAGGCATCGTATTATCACCGAGATCCTCGACTCTCGCGATTACAATAGTCCATTACGAAGCCAAATGAACGGTCAATATACAACAATTGGCGACATCTTAACAGCAATCTCGGATCTGAAGCGTGCTGGTCTCACTGATGAAGAATTTCGGCAACTACTCGACAATACGCAAGCAACTATCGATATTGCTGGCGCAAAAATAGGCAGCATATTTACGCAGCGTGTCAGTAAAGCAACAAAAGATCATCTCGCAGCGATCATTCCGGCTATCGAAGCGATTGACGAACCAACACCCATCGCCGGCATTACCCCCCTCAAGAGCGTACTCGCCGGCAGCTTACGCCATGCCGTACAAGCTGCCGAACAACATGATAGAGTAACACCTCCTCTCACCGCATGGAAAAAAGAGTGGATGAGCACCGATGCGCACAAAAACCCTATTCTTAAGGTGCAAAAAAATCTTCCCAAACTCCGTGAACTCAATGCAATCTATAGTCTTTACCTTCAGATTATGACCAAAGCCGAGCTCCTCGACTATGATGATATGATCATGCAAACTATCCACGCCATTGAAGTTAATGACGAATTGCGCTATGAGTTGCAAGAGAAGTATCACTACATCATGGTTGATGAGTTCCAGGATACCAACATGGCCCAGATGCGCATCCTGCATAATCTGACAAATAATCCAGTCGTCGAAGGCAAACCAAACATTCTTGTCGTTGGTGATGACGATCAGGCAATCTACGGTTTTCAAGGAGCCGAGGTAGGGAACATTATCAATTTTATGGATTCGTTCCCCAATGCAACGCTGATCCCACTCACCGACAACTACCGTAGTTCGCAGACAATCCTCAATTCTGCTCGTGAGGTAATCTTACAAGGAGAAGGCCGATTAGAAGCGCACATTGAACAACTTGATAAAACACTCGCCGCACAAAACGAGCCACCACGCAGCACAACCGAACTTGTCGCGTTTGCCACGCCGCATGCCGAACGACAGTGGATCGTATCATCAATCGCCTCACTGCTAAAGAAAGGGGTGTCCCCGAGTGCTATCGCGATCATCGGCCGTAAGCACGCTGATCTTGTGAAATTACTCAGCTACATGGCAAAAGCCAATATCCCTATCAGTTACGACCGGCGAGACAATGTCCTTGATGACGAAGCAGTCACGTACCTACTCCTAATGGGGACAGTTGTACAAGCGCTGAGTGTTGGTGATCATGATCGAGCCAATGCACTCTTGCCAGAACTTATTGCACATCCCGCATGGAAGATTGATCCGACTGTACTCTGGAGAGTGAGCCTTGCCGCCCATAAAGATCGCCGTCACTGGCTAGAGATACTTGAAGCAATGCCTGAAACGCAGCATATCTTTAGATGGCTCACAGCCGCAGCCAAACAGGCCACGTTTTTACCTTTGGAACGTATTATTGATGTCCTCATCGGTAATGAAATGGCTGAAGACATCACCTCACCCCTGAAAGAGCATTACTTCGGTCAGGAAGAAATAGACCGTGATACCTCGGCTTATACCATGCATCTCGAGAATTTATCTGCTATCCGTCGACGCCTGCGTGAACACTCTGTCGACTTGAATACACCAAAGCTCGGTGACTTCTTGCAGTTTATTGATGATTGCCGCGCTTCAAACATTCATATCACCAGTCTGCGTCATGTTGGCGAAGATGAAAATGCTGTACAGCTACTGACTGCCCACGGTTCAAAAGGCCTGGAGTTCGATCATGTCTTTATCATTAACGCCACGGACACGATGTGGGGCGAAAAGGTTCGGATGAAAGCATCAGATATCACATTCCCGCCACACCTACGCTTACGCCAAAATAATGGCGATTACGACGAACGTCTCCGACTATTCTACGTTGCCATGACACGCGCACGTCATCATCTCCATATTACCTATGCCAACGAGAATGATACGGCAAAAGAAGTTTTGTTAGCTGCATTCCTCGTTAATAATTCACTCACGCTCGTTGATAAAACTACTGAAAAAACAACCAAGACTGATCATACCGCGGCTGAACACCTGTGGTACGCACCGCTCATCGATATTCCATCGATGAACATGCGTGAATACCTCGCACCAGTTCTTGCGCGCTACAAGCTTAGCGCCACTCATGTCAATAACTTCATTGATATCGTCGGATGCGGCCCACGACAGTTTTTGCTCAATACGCTACTGCGATTTCCGAACACATCTAGCCCAGCGGCAAATTACGGCACAGCAATTCATGCAGCCCTGCAACGGGCGCATAATCACTTGCGTGCCACCGGATCACTACAGCCCGAGGAGGATATTCTGCAAGAATTTGAACGACAACTAGATCGAATGGTCTTTACCGAGGACGAACGACGCCACTACCTACAGCAAGGATGCGACGCCCTAAGCGTCTTCCTACGTGAGCGATACCAGAGCTTCTCGGCAACGCAGTTATCCGAACTAGATTTTTCGCAGCAAAATACAATCATTGGCAACGCTCGTCTGACTGGAAAATTAGATGTTGTTGAGCTTGACCGTGACACCAAGACCATTCAGGTGATTGACTACAAAACCGGCAGCGCACTGCACGCCTGGGATAAAGGTGATACCTACAAGAAGATCAAAGCTCACAAGTACCGTCAACAATTGCTATTCTATAAGTTACTCGTCGAACATTCCCGCGATTGGCACAGCTACACCGTTACTCACGGTATCTTACGCTTTGTTGAACCTGACGATACAAATACAATCGTCGACCTGTCCTTAACCGACGTGACAAATGATGAGCTCGAACGCTTCACGCAACTGACGCAAAGAGTATGGCAGCATATCCAAGAGTTGTCGTTTCCCGACACATCACAGTATGAAAAAACAATCAATGGTATCATACAATTCGAAAACGACTTGCTTTCAGGAAAAATATAGTTGACACGCTGTCCACGAATAACTATAATAATTTGCTAGTACAGATGTGTATGTGGCGGGGATGGCGAGAAGAGCCATTCTTTTCATGCCCGCCGCATACTTTCCTGTCGAACATTAAGTGTTTTTCATGAAAGTTGGCAAAGCGGATATAGCTCCAATCGGTAGAGCACCTGGGCGCCCCCCAGGAGGTTACGGGTTCGAGTCCCGCTGTCCGCTCAAAGCCGGTGTAGCTCAGTGGTAGAGCGTTGCGCTGGGGGCGCAAAGGTCACAGGTTCGATTCCTGTCATCGGTACGTTTGCAATACCTAGCGGGCAACCGCCTGCGCGCGTGAGGCGAGTGGTGCCGGACACTCGAAGACAGGATGTACTGCGGCCTACATTTTGTCATCCTCCGCACGGCGGAGTGGTAGCGGGTCCAGACTGTGGCCCGCACCACTCCGCCCCCGGACCCATAGCTCAGCGGTAGAGTGTTCCCTCTTACAAAGGGAGAGGTCGCAGGTTCGATCCCTGTTGGGTCCACAACTTTCATGAGTTTGCTCCAGCGGCCGACGATGTCGGACGCAATGAGCGAGGGAGGCGGACTCGGCCAGCCCCTCCTAGGGCGGGACGCGCCAGTTACCTTTTTGGTATTCCTGGCGCGTACCCGCCCGTCCAACGTCCGTTGCACATGCAGCGGACTTTTTCCTTTCACCGTATAATAAAGATAATGAATAATTTTTGGACAGATTTACCGCAACCGTTTTTTATACTGGCTCCCATGGAGGCAGTGACTGACGTAGTGTTTCGTCATGTCGTAGCGGCCGCTGCACCACCGGACATATGGTTTACCGAATTTACCAATGCGACCGGCTGGGTACACGCAGGCGAGAGGGCAATCGGTGGACGACTCGTCAAGACTGACGACGAACAACCAATTGTTGCCCAAATATGGGGTGGCGAGCCTGGTGATATGGAACAGTTAGCAGCACACTGCGCGCAACTCGGCTATCATGGCATCGACATTAACATGGGTTGCCCAGCAAAAAGCGCCATCAAGAGCGGTGGTTCTGCACTAATTCGACAGCCCGAACTCGCCGCAAGTGCTATTACGGCCGCAAAAACTGCCGGCCTCCCCGTTAGCGTCAAAACGCGCCTAGGTTATAGTAAGGTGGACGAATGGCATGAATGGCTAGCTCATCTATTACGCCAAGACATCGTTAATCTCACTATTCATTTACGTACAAAGAAAGAGATGAGTAAAGTTCCCGCTCACCATGAGTTGATTCACGATATCAAAAAACTCCGTGATGAGATCGCCCCGCAGACGCTCCTGACGATCAATGGCGATATCCAGGACTATCAGCACGGTAGAGAAATCGTTAACGAATATGGCGTCGACGGTGTCATGATTGGGCGGGGGATATTTCACAATCCGTTTGCGTTCGATACTACCTCAAAAAATCATAGCCACAAGGAAATGCTCGACCTCCTCAATTTGCAACTCGACCTCTATGATACATACCATCAGCAGACTGGACGGCCCTTTGATACATTAAAGCGTTTCTTTAAGATCTATGTTCGTGACTTTACAGGTGCTGCAGAACTGCGTGATCAACTGATGCATACAAAAAGCACCGATGAGGTAAGAGCGATAATTGCGGCTATCTCTACGCAGTAATATATTCGCTCAAACGCGCCATAAAGCTCTGCACGTTCGCTGACATCCCATTCACAACGCCCAGCTGTGAGGTGATCGCCTCAAACGAACTCATGAGTCCAGTCAGATTATTCTCACCAATTCGATCACTGACATTTTCTATACTCGATAACTTTTCTACTATCTCTAGACTACCGGCTTCGTCATCCAGATCAGCGAGCAACCCATCGAGTCGTTCGACCAGATCATCCAGCAGTACTAGTGAAGAGGCGAGAACAGATTTAATCGTGAGCGTCATTGTTGCAATGTTAGACATTTGCGATTCGGCTGACACGACGACGTCATTACTACTGAGGTTAAACTCATTACATCTCGGTGCCGACGCATTCAGTGATACTGCATCATCAGATCGAATAATACCTACTGCGCTATCACCGCTACCACTCAAACAATCACGGATTTTGTTAATCTGACTATCGAGGTTATCATACGTGAGCTCGGTGGTGTCAACTACTGCCGTTAGACTCTCGACGGCATTTGTCACCGTCGCTTGCACATCAATCAATTGAGCCAAAGCATACTGCTCGTTGACCTTATTGACTACGTCTTGCAGCTCATCAGCTGTTGCCACGTCATTCGTTTTCTGCTGCAATGATTGTAACTGTTCAATAATGTTATTTGTAAAGGCGTTCACTTTTTGCTTCAAATCACTTGCAAGCTTCAGCTTTTTGTTCGTTTCATCATCAACAGTTCCGCTTGTCGTGCCGATACTTGGTACTGCGTCACTAATCTGCACTTCATCACGTAAACTCTCGCGGGTTTGTCTGTAGTTATCTAGTCGTCGCTCAATTTCGCGAAGAGTTTCGCTCTTGAGTTGCGTAAAGCGCTGCGTGTCGGCCGCAGCTTGCGCGTTCACTACCGATCCAGGGCCCGAAGCTGCAACAATTACACTCAACATAATCATCACCATGTTTGATATCTTTAGTTGCATCCTCCCAAGCAATAAGCGCCTCATTACGATTCTC
>DCYK01000002.1 GCA_002331045.1 Candidatus Saccharibacteria bacterium UBA2112 | reverse complement strand
TTCGGAAAGCCAAATAACTCATTCGTGGGATGCTTGGCCACCGTCGCACAGTTAAGAACGAGGTTAATACTGCAACTTAGCGGACCATCAGGATCACGGGCAAGCTGCAGCGCCTCAACCGACAAGACAAAAGCCGCCAGTAAACTGAGCGCTGCACCAATCAGCATCGTAATAAAAATCCAGCGATCATCCCGTATCTTCTTGTCATTATGTGTAAAGAAATTCACGACATTCTTAAGCATAACTATCCACTTCATTGATTGTCGGCAATGGTAAGCCGCGCCACTTGTTCAATAGTTGACCGTCACGCGATGTTGCAACAAGTGTCGGATACTCAACGACGTCATAAAGACGACACATATCAGCACCTCGAGGACCATCAGGATCAATCTGTTCGAGTGTTTTTGCCGTTTGCCGTTCAAAGTCGCGAATAAAATCCATTACATCCCGCCCGTGTTCACTTGCAGACCGATAAAAAACCATGACACTCATCTCTTTGTTTTCTCCTTGCGACGCGCTGCGAGGATTGATTCAAATTCATCAAGTGTCTTGAATTCATGATAGACACTCGCAAAACGGACATAAGCAACATCATTGCGCTTTGCCAGCTCGTCAAGGATCAGATCACCAATCAACTTCGAAGGTATCTCCATTTCGTTTTTTGCATACAAATTATCTTCAACACTATCTATAATTTTTTCTATCTCAGCATCACCTGCAAAGAATTTACCAACAGAACGGCGAATCGCTGTCGTTAGTTTTTGTCGATCATATAACTCACGCGAGCCATCCTTCTTAATAACAATCAAATTCGGCTTTTCAATCCGTTCATATGTAGTAAATCGCTGTCCATTCGGCGCCTCACGACGTCGACGGATAGCCATACCATCACCAACTTCCCGCGATTCGATTACGCGGCTATCACCTATATTCACTTGCGTACCCACTTCAGCCTCCTATGATTCATCATCTGTGCGCTGTTTTTTGCGACGTCGCAAGAATGCCGGCGTGTCTGACTCGTCATCATCTTCAGACGGCGTATCCCAGATATTACGATCTGGCTCTTCGGCAAAATGCGCTTCAGGATCAGGCTTATCAAGATCGAGATCCATACCTTCAACGGCATCATCAGGCGCTCCATGCACTTCATTCTCGCTCGCATTACCTCTTTCCGAACCAAGCGATACCTCTTGTGTCTGGAAGAACTCACTATCAAAACCTGTTGCAATAACCGTAATGATTAATTCATCTTCAAGATCCGGCTTGAGCGTTGCACCAAAGATAATATTCGCATCTGGTGAAACAGCACTCGTAATGATCTCGGCAGCCTCTTGGATCTCAGACATTGACATGTCATAGCCACCCGTAACATTGAATAGTACACCCTTTGCACCATCAATTGATACTTCGATAAGTGGCGATTCGATTGCCTGTTGCGCTGCCTGTGCGGCACGATCCTCGCCACTTGCCCGTCCAATCCCCATAAGAGCACTACCCGCGCTGCTCATAATCGCCTTGACATCTGCAAAGTCGAGGTTAATCAAACCATGTTCGGTAATAAGCTCTGATATACCTTGAACACCTTGGCGAAGAACATCGTCAGCAATTTTAAATGTTTCGAGCAACGGCGTTCGTCGATCAATAGTCTGGAGCAATCTATCATTCGGAATCGTAATGAGTGTATCAACATTGCGACCCAACTTACTAATTGCCCACTCTGCATTGATTCGCCGTTTTTCACCTTCGAAGCTAAACGGCTTTGTCGCCACACCGACCACCAATATGCCAAGCTCGCGTGCGACTTCGGCAACAATATAGCCAGCCCCACTACCCGTACCGCCACCTGCACCAATAGTCACAAAGACCATATCGGCACCCTCGAGAGCGCTACTGATCTCCTCCCGAGATTCGTTAGCTGCGGTTTCACCGACAGTTGGATCAGCTCCGGCGCCCAACCCACCTGTTGTCTTATGGCCTAAATGAATTTTAACGTCAGCTTTGCTGTTATGAAGTGCCTGTGCATCCGTATTCATAGCAATAAACTGAACTCCTGTCAGTCCAGCATCTTTCATTCTATTAATTGCACTGCCTCCAGCACCGCCGACACCGACGACCTTTATGCTCGCAAATGTTTGAATTTCACTTGGTGTTACTTCCGGCATGTTACTCCTACGTCCTTAATCCTCATTAGTATATCATCGATTATCAAAGCTAAGGAAGACTTACGTCTTTAGTCGCCCCAAAAAACGTTTCACAAATCCACTAGCATTCCCTGCGATAGCCTTACTGCGTCCCTCCGTTTTGTGTTGTTTGTTGCTACGCGCACCTCCCGTATCGCTAATCATGAGACCTACTGCAACAGCATACTGTGGTTCATCCATATGCTCTGCAACACCGCCAAATCCTTTTGGCTTCCCGATACGAGCAGCTAACCCCAAAGAATTTTTCGTATAGTCAGCTAAGTGCTTTAGTCGTGCGCCACCCCCTGTCAGCACCACACCACTTGGTAATTTTGCATACCGACCAGCTTTCTTTAGTTCTTTTGTAATTATTTCGAAGAGTTCATCAAGTCGCGCTCCTACAATTTCATCAACTTCTTCGCGCCTAAATTCGAACGTTTCTTTATCGTGCTTAACACTCACCGTTTCACTGCCAGACTGTGGTACTGCCGATCCATGCGTTAGCTTAACCTTCTCGGCAATTTCAGGATCTGTCTTGAGTCCAATTGCCAGGTCATTTGTAATATTATTACCCCCGACCGATATAACTGATGCGTACTGCAAATCACCTTCCTCGAATACAGCCACGCTCGTTGTTGATCCACCCATATCAATAACTGCTACGCCATTCTCCAGCTGCTGTTCATTGAGTACTGCCCTAGCAGCAGCAATAACACTTGGAACGAGAGTATTCGGTGCTACTTTTGCCATATCAAGCACACTGTGTAGCGTATTGATATTCGGCGTAAGAGCTGAGATCACATTTGCAACAATTTCCAGTCGAGTACCGGTCATTCCCACTGGATCTTTGATGTTATCCTGTCCGTCTAAGCGATAGCTGTGGGGAACCACCTCTAGTATTTCCCTGTTCGGTGGCACCTTACCGACCGTTGCAACTTCTTCGATTCTTGCAATATCATCCGCGTTAACCACGTGATCCGCTGCGCTCACGGCAATCATTCCGTCGGTTGTCGTACTAAGGATATGCGAACCATTAACACTCACCGTTGCAGCATCAACTTGATGGCCACTCATACGCTCCGCTTCACCCAAAGCATCATCAATGGCCTGGGCGGGTCCGTTCAGATTAATCACCGTACCTTTACGCATGCCAGTATTTGGCACTTCGCCAACACCAACAATTGATGGGGCACCGTTTGTTGCGTCAATATGGCCGACAACACATCGAACAGTTGTTGTCCCTATATCAATACCGACCACATATCGAGAACTGTCGTGCATATCCCACATTATAGACTGAAGTGAGCATTTTGAACAGCCATAAGTAGTATAGATAGAACAAAAATGCGCTTATAACTGTGTGAGGATTTCGTAACCAACATCAGTAACAAGCACCGTATGTTCAAAATGTGCAGACAGACTACCATCACGCGTTAAAATTGTCCACTGATCATCCGCATCAGTGACAATTTTTTCACCGCCAAGCGTTGCCATTGGTTCAATGGCGATTGTATCACCAGTCCGTAACATATCACCACGTCCCTTTTTGCCGTAGTTCGGCACACTCGGAGCCATATGCATTTCATTGCCAACGCCGTGTCCAACGAGATCACGGACAATTCCCAGCTTTCCTTCGCCGAGAACTTTTTCAACTGCAGCCCCAATGTCTCCCGTCCGAGTCCCATTACCTCGTATTGCGTCGATGCCAGCATATAAACTCTTCTCGGTGACATGCAGTAGATGCTTGATCGCACCGCTGGGCTGCTGTCCAATCATCATAGTAAACGCTGCATCCGTCTTCATACCCTTATAAGTAATCACTAAATCAAATCCGACAACATCACCCTTCTCAAAAGCATAGTCAGTCGGTACACCGTGCACAATGGCATCATTGATGCTGATACAAATTACTCCTGGAAAATTTGGATCAGGTTCCTTGTATGTGGGCGTTGCCCCGTGTTTTTTGATTTCATTTGCCACCCACGCGTCTACCTCTAAGCCTGTCATGCCTGGCTGAACAACTTTTTTAAGTCCGTCAAAGATCAACGCAATAATCTTACCACCATCGCGCATTGCTTGGATTTGTTCAGTTGTCTTTTGTGGCTGCATCAAGCAATCCTTACATCAACTTATTGTGTTCAAGTTCTGCGGCAATTTTGTCATGTACCTCTCCGACTGTCCCAGTTCCATCAAGATGAACAATTGGAATACCCTTATCGGCAAAATAACCAAGCACAGGATACATTTCGCGACGGTATATGTTCATACGACGCGCGATAATATCAGGTTTGTCTTGATCACGCCCTCGGAGTGATAGTCGTTTTTGAATCTCGCTTTCAGGCACCTCAAGCACCACAATCATCGCAACCTTACGGCCAAAGGCACCTTCTTCATCCATCAGCCAATCTGCCTGAGACATTGTGCGCGGAAAACCGTCAACGATAAGGTGATCGATGTCCTTTGCCTTTTCAAACGCCTCTTTTACAACATGACATGTCTTCTCATCACTAACCAATTCGCCGGTCTTTAAAATCTCTTTTACTTCTGTGTCGCTACTCTCGCGGAACATCTGGCCAGTCGAAAGCCATTTCCATCCTACACGTGCTGCGAGCATCTGTCCTTGCACACTTTTACCTGCGCCAGCTGGTCCAAAAAAAATAATCATGTCGTCACCCTATCCCAAATTTTCCTTTACGATTCTGGCAACCAATGCACCATCCACACTGTTGCCTGCCTGTTGCTTGACGGCGCCGATAACCTGGCCCATCGCAGATGGACCACTGACGCCAAGCTCAATGATCTTCTGCTTTACGAGCGCGTCAATCTCCCCTTCGCTCATTTGTTTTGGCAAATACCTCGAAAGAACCTCGGCCTCCTTGTGTTCCTGCTCAGCAAGCTCGGGGCGATCATTACCTTCGTACAAGGATGCACTCTCTTTACGCTTTTTTACCTCACGCGCAACGATCTTTTCAACCTCTTCATCAGTGAGTCCTTCGTCACGCTTACCTTTTGCAACTTCTTCGTCTAAAATCGCCGCTTTTAGTCCACGCAATGTATCACCAGCAAAACGGTCATCACCGAGGAGGGCAGCTTTCATGTCCTTCTGGATGGTGTCCTTGAGGCTCATTCTCTATCGTAGCCCCAATCGTGCCTTTGCTAATTTCTCGTTTTTACGCTCTTTGCGAATAATCGCTTTTGCGCGACGCTCGGTTTTACTAATATCCTTGCTAAAACGCATTGATGCCTTCGCATTCGCTAGTACACCACTTTGTAAAACGCGGCGGTTAAAACGGCGAATAATATTTTCGTTCGCCTCATTCTTATCTTTACGGGTAACTTGTATCATATCGAACGTATTGTAACAGGGAGAAAAGGAATTGACAACCCCTGAAAGCGTAAAGCCTCCATTACTAGGCTCTTTATGATGCCCCGAGGGCTCAAGTGACCTCTAGATGCAGCAACCGTCCTTCAACTGACCGCCGACCGCGCCATTCATTAATATCCGGCTGATACCAAATTGTCACCCGCTGTCCCGGTTCGACAAAGAAGTACTTCGGGGCACTAAAAGCAAGCAACTGTAGCGCATGCCCCGCGTCATCGCATAACTCTAACTTAACGTGCTGCGAGTCTGTACCCATCCGTCGCTGGTTAATTACTAGTACGTTCATCGACCGCATAATCGGCTGTGGATTACCGTTGCCGAATGGTTCAAGTGCCGCGATGAGTGTTACCGCTTCTTCGTTTACTTGATCGAACGTCGTAGTTACGTCGGCACGCGGCAGCAATAGCGCCGCTTGATCATACAACTTTTGCTGGCGATAGTATTCGTTAATCCGTTGTCGAAACTGTGTAATCGCAGCCGTTGGTAATGTTACGCCAGCCGCCATTTTATGTCCGCCCCCCTTGGTGATAATGTCATCGCTAGCCCGAATCGCATCCACGGCACTAAAATCCCCGTAGCTACGAGCCGATCCCTTTGCGATGTCATCCATTTCCTCGAGTACAAATGTCGGTTTTTTATATTTTTCAAGCAATTTTGCCGCCACAATCCCGACAATTCCATGATTCCACCCAGTGCCACTGACAACAAGTACAGGATCGTCCGTATACTCCTCTGCCTGGATAATCGCTTCATTAAAAATCACATCCTGTTGTGCCCGGCGAGCACGATTCAACTCATCTAACTGTTGCGCGGCCCGAAGAGCGGTTGTGCTATCACGAGCTCTTAGCATATCGAGTGCCAGCTGCGCTGTTTCGAGTCGCCCCGCAGCATTCATACGCGGTCCAAGCGCAAAGCCAAGTGCCCGAGCATTCACCTTTTCAGGTTCGACACCTGCAACCGCCATGAGCGCACGCAGCCCCGAGCGTCGTGTCTTGGCGAGCACTTTTAAACCCCAGTACACGTTGGCACGATTCTCATCAACCAGCGTCACAACATCACAAACCGTACCTAGTGCCACCAGGTCAAGTAGCCATTTTTCCTGCCCGCTCGGCAAACCTTTAAGCCGCGTCTGGAGTGCCTGGACAAGTTTGAAGGCAACTCCACAACCCGCCAAGTCAAGGAATGGATAGAGTCGCGGAGACTCTCCTCGAGACACTGGAGCCACCGCACTTGAAGAAGTTTCTTCAGAAGGTTTCAACAGAAAATCTTGATAGCGATCCGGATAGTCCTGTAATAAACGTTTCGGATTGATTACCGCAATCGCAGGCGGCTGTATCGATGCCACATTATGATGATCCGTCACAATCACATCAATACCTAATTCTTTGGCACGGATAATCTCCTTCTCGCTCAGACTCCCACAGTCAACAGTAACGATCAGAGTGGCCCCCGTTGCTGCAATACGTTCCACTGCGTCAACTGTCATCCCATATCCCTCAACAAAACGATTGGGTATAAAGGCATCTACATACTTGAATCCGAATGATACAAACGCATCCAGTAGAATTGTCGTGGCCGTCAGACCATCAATATCGTAGTCACCATAGATTGTTATGTGTTCCTGTTTTTTTCGAGCAGCCACCAATCTCGTAACTGCTTTTTCCATGTCTGGCAGTAAAAAGGGATCATGATACGCTTCATAACGAGGGTTCAAAAATACTTCACGCGCCGCCCCTGTCAGCCCGCGCGCTGCCATAATTTCATCGAATAAACTCATACTTATAGATCGGAGTTAGTGCGCTTGGGGCGAGTAGAGTGCTGCTGCGATTTGATAACAATATTCTGTAATTCTTTAAAAATCGCAAATTGCTTGTTTGTCGAGTAGATCTTCGTGTTGCCCTGCTTCTCACTCGCCAAAAAACCAACCTTTTCTAGGCGCTTCAACTCACGTTGGATATTTCCCGGATCTTCTTTGATGAGCTTCGCAAGACCACGAACGTGTGTACGAAAATCAGGGTACTTTGCATATACAACAACAATTTTTCGTCGGACCCTCGATGTGATAAAAACGTCTAGCATACTCTCCTTCTGTGCTTT
Source organism: Candidatus Saccharibacteria bacterium UBA2112 (assembly GCA_002331045.1). Lineage (GTDB taxonomy): Bacteria > Patescibacteriota > Saccharimonadia > Saccharimonadales > Saccharimonadaceae > UBA2112. Next base: position 12,754 of record DCYK01000002.1, on the reverse strand, counting down.
TTGCCCACTCTCGTTCTTTTTATCTTACACTTTCTTACAACACTATACAAGTAGTTTTCGTCGTTATACTAACGCCAGTTCAGTATAATACGGTTAATTTTCTTAATCGTCTCCTCGTGAGACGGCAAGTCATTCTGGTCATAGTAATGATCAGTGTCAATGTAATTCGCTTTCACATCCAGGATATGCAGCTCATCTGCAATAATGTGCATTTTGTCTACCACCTCGACGCTCACAACCGGCGCAGCAATAACCAGTTTTTGCACCCGAACAGGTTTGAGAAAATCTATCGCAACATTAAGAATCGTGACATCCTGCAAACCATCACTGACAAGAATGATTGTATGATCTTGTAATAAATCCCTGTCGATGATTCCACCATCACCAATCAATCTATTGATCTTCTGAAATGCTTCTCTCTTTTGTTCTTCGAGGTAGCCGTGGTATTCGGTAGTATATTCGCTAATCTCTCCTGTATCGAGTGCACTGTTGTAGGTAAACTGGCCAGTCTGTGACACGGCACCAAACTTTTGATTCTCGCCCGGTACTTCAACATCCTCTGATACAAGCAGCGTTAAGATGCAATGGAGACGCTCAGCAATTGGTTCGCTTACAGTAACTGCTCCATCACCAAGAGCAACAATTGCTACGTTCTCATAACGATAATTGTCGAGCAGTAAACGAGCTAGTTGTTCACCTGCTTCGGTCCGATTATGAAAGTACATCATAATGCTACTGTTCCTTTAGTTATTTACTAATAAAATGCTTATCCTCATAGTAGCAGATACCTGTTTTGACGACAAAGGACACGTAAGCGCAGTATACTAGGGACATGTATTATGAGATAGCACCGCTGCAGATTGTCCGAAAAAACAGCCAGACTTTCACTTATCACTCAGAAAAAGAACTAGCTATCGGCGCTATCGTCACTATTGAAGTCGGAGCAAAAGAAAGACTCGGTATTATCCTGCAACAAACCACTAAGCCGTCCTACCCAACAAAAACAGTCAGCACAACCGTCGAGACAACCCCACTTCCTTCACCGCTCCTCGCCCTCGCTACATGGATGAGTGAGTATTATGCGACCCATCTATCTTTAGTCCTGCAACTTCTTATCCCTCGCGGCATTACAAAGAGTAGACGCCAATCGACACAGAATAGCTTGAGTACGGTAAGAAACCGAACAAAAATTGTATTCAATAATCATCAAGAAGTCGCCCTGCAGGCAATTCGCCAAACAAGCAAGGGAACGTTGCTATTGCATGGAGTCACAGGATCTGGCAAAACCGCTATCTATATTCAGGCAGCTAAAGAGACTCTTGCGGCTGGGCACTCAGTCATCATCCTCGTCCCAGAGATAGCATTGACCCCGCAGATCGTTGATGAACTAAACGCACACTTTCAAAACATCTACGTAACCCACTCTCATCAAACTGAGGCAACTCGTCATACCACATGGAAACGCATTCTAGATGATCCAAAGGCAAAGGTGGTGGTTGGCCCACGCTCAGCACTCTTTCTCCCAGTAGCTTCTGTTGGGTTAATTGTTATCGACGAGGCCCATGAGCCTAGCTATAAACAAGAGCAATCTCCCCGCTATTCTGCTCTGCGGGTCGCCAGTATTCTCGGCGCAGCCCACGGAGCGAAGGTGGTTATCGGAAGCGCAACACCGTCAGTGGTCGACTACTATCTTGCTACGCAATCCTCTCGCCCTATCATTTCACTACCTGTCACAGCCCGTCCTTCGGTACGCCCCTCAATAGAGTTAGTCGACATGAAGCAACGAGAAAACTTCCTTACTCATCCGTTCCTATCGGTAAAACTCCTTCGCGAACTAGAAGCCACACTTGCATCCAACCATCAGGCGCTCTTTTTTCATAACCGACGTGGCAGCACGAAACTCACACTCTGTAACGTATGCGGATGGCAAGCAACATGCCCCCGTTGCTTTGTCCCCCTCACCCTTCACGCTGACCATTTTGAATTACGCTGCACCATTTGCGGCTTCAAGGATAGGGTACCTACCTCATGCCCTGTGTGTCATAACGGCACAATCATTCATAAAGGTGTCGGCACAAAAATGATAGAGACTGAACTGCACCGTCTCTATCCAAAAGCTCGTATCGCTCGATTTGACGGTGATACTGATTCTACACAAACACTCGAAAGTCAGTACAAGAGGCTGTATGAGGGTGAGATCGATATTATTATTGGAACTCAGATTATTGCAAAGGGCCTCGATCTTCCTCGCCTCAGAATGGTAGGAATTGTACAGGCGGACGCTGGGCTCGCACTCCCCGATTATTCCACCGCTGAACGAACCTTCCAGTTACTCACGCAGGCAATTGGCAGAGTCGGACGAAGCCACCATAAGACGAGTGTTGTCATACAAAGTTTTCAGCCGACACATCCCTCTATTACCGATAGTATAGCTGCGAACTATAAGGATTTTTACGAAAAAGAACTTGAATCACGTAAAAAAGCACACTTCCCACCTTATGTGTTTCTCCTAAAACTCACTTGCACCTATAAGAGTGAGGCATCGGCGATCATAAACGCAAAAAAACTCGCAAAAGAACTAAAGATGACTCTGCCAAAATCAGTGGAAATCCTAGGCCCTGCCCCTGCTTTTTACGAAAAGCAGAGGGATACTTTCCGGTGGCAACTTGTACTCAAAGCAACAACACGCTCTCATCTACTAAAGGCTACTGAGCAACTTCCTTCGGCTCATTGGCAGTTTGAACTTGACCCCGTCAGTCTCCTGTAGCTAATCTGTTATACTATAATCACGTTATGAAAAAAGAAGATATTATTCGTCTCCCAAATCCCCATCTGCGCCAAAAATCACAAAAAGTGCAAGATATCGAGAGCCCGCACACCCAGAAACTCATTAAAGACATGGTCGATGCAGCTTTGGATTGGGAAGACTCACGGCCACACGAGATCAGTGCCGCACTTGCCGCCGTACAGATTGATCAATTAGTCCGTGTTGTTATCGTCAGAAGTGATTTTGAAGATAAACAATCGCGTGACTTTACCATTCTCATCAATCCCGAGATTATTAAATACGAAGGAAAGGTTGAATCCGACTTCGAAGGATGCCTCAGTGTTAAAGATATTTATGGTAAAGTCCCCCGCTATAGTAAGATACGCGTGCGAGCACTCGATAGCAATGGTCAGCCTATACGCTTTAAGGCCGATGGTTTCTTGGCGCGCGTTATTCAACACGAAATTGATCATACAAACGGCATCGTCTTTATTGATCACATTAGAGATAAGAAGGATGCATTCTATGAACTCGACACCAAAGGCGAATTACAACCCGTTGACTACGATCAACGGGTTGCTGGGAGTAATCTATTCGATGACTAGGGTGGTATTCTTTGGCAACGAGCGGCTGGTCAGTGGACTACAACAAACAGATGCTCCAATACTGCGCGGCCTTATTGAAAGGGGTTACGATGTTGTAGCAATTGTTTCACATCATTCCGAAACACGCTCACGCAAAGAGCGTGAATTAGAGGTAGCTACCATTGCCCGCGATCATGGCATACCGCTCCTCCTCCCTTCGAAGCCTGCGGAAATCCTTGAACAGCTCATTACCTTCAATGCCGATATCGCCGTTTTAGCCGCTTACGGCCGTATCATCGGTCAAAAAGTCATCGATATATTTCCACTTGGGATTATCAATATCCACCCCTCACTCCTCCCTCGATATCGCGGCCCCACCCCAATCGAAACAGCCCTGCTGAACGGCGATCCAAAAACGGGTGTATCTATTATGCAGTTAACGGCCGGTATGGATGAAGGGCCAGTTTATAGACAAGAGGTGGTCACTTTAAGAGAAAGTGAGGATAAATTCCAGTCGTATGAAAGAATCGCTCAGGCAGGAACACACTTATTCTTCGATTGTCTCCCTCTCATCATCAAAGGCTCGTTAAAACCGGTTCCCCAGGATGAAACACAAGCAAGTTACAGTCGACTCATCAAGAAGGAGGATGGGCTCCTTGATTGGCAAAAAACAGCAGTACAACTAGCAAACGAAATCCGCGCCTATGCAGGGTGGCCGCAGAGCTACATGATTATTAATAACACTCGTGTTATTGTCACTAAAGCCCGAGCTAGCAGTAATCATTCCCTACCCATGGGCGAGATAGCTATACCAAACCCCCGTACTATGCTAGTAGGCACCCGTGATGGCTGTCTTTCGATTGAAAAACTGAAGCCATCCGGCAAAAAAGAAATGCCTGTTTCGGCATTTCTCTCAGGTTACAAACCTCATTAATAACATTAGGCTGCAGCCGGTGGTTGATGATCCGATTGTGACGTATTCTCTACCGGCTGATTTTCACTACCTCCACCCAGAATCGCATCACGATTCGACATTATCTCTACCTTCAGTTCTTCGAGAACACTCTTCACCACATCCCGATAGTCGGGTCGATTGATCTCGAGCCATTTTGTTGCAACATACTCTGCCTTGAGCGCAGGATCGCCTGCATCAAGTTTAAGGGCCTGCTGCATACGCTTAAACACGTCATCATTCGTATAATCCTGAACGTGTATCGCAAGCCAATCTTCGATCACAGCTTGGTCCTTATCTATAATCTTCTCAAACTCCTCAAGTTGCTGATCGCTCAATCCCTCCGAAAGGCGTGTCCCAACCCTCAACTCAAGCTCCTCATAAATATGCTGCAAAAAAGCTTTTTTCTGATCATCGGGTAGGCTGCCAAGCCCTATATCTTCTAAAAATTTATCATCTAATTGAAACATGTTATCTCCTCACCCTCTATTATAACATTACGTTTTTCATTATAACTATCCGATCGATCTTTCCACAAGTTTACGTGTAAAGAATTCAAGCGTGTCCCCTTCATTCATCACTAACTTCTTTTCTGTCCTAAGGTTGAGACCGCAGAGCTCACCTTCGAATACTTCTTTTGCCTCCTGCTGCTGTCGCTGAACACTCGTTACTTCCACTTCTCCAAGCTGCTCATCTCCACGCTTGACACGCGCCATCACATCAGCAACGACCTTGCCACTTGTTACCTCGCCACCAACAATAGCCGCGTCCTTTAACGTGCGAAAAACACCTTTGATTGTTAGCGACCCAATCTCAGTCTCGACCACCTCCGGCGCCAGTAAATTGCTCATAGACTGCCTCGCATCATCCAGTAGTTGATAAATGACATTAAATATCCGAACCTGTACCTTATCACGAGCAGCTAATCGTTTTACTGCCGGAGGAAGATCAACATTAAAACCATAAACAATCGTTTTTTCATCAGATGCAAGTCGAATGTCATTCTCGGAAATATTACCAACTCCTGATCCGATAATGCGAAGTGTGACTTCACCGCCTGTCTCAACAAGTTTCAGGCTATCAATAACAGAAGTGAGCGATCCCTGAACGTCAGCCTTTACGATAACCTTGAATTCTTGAGACTCATGTTTTTGACTCATCATCTTCAGCAAATCTGCGCCAGTGACATTACTCTGCGCTGCTTCACGCTCCCTCTCGGCACGGGCAGCCTCCACCATCTGGCGCGCCTGCTTCTCGCTTGGCGCTACTATAAATGTATCGCCAAATTTTGGCAATTCCTTAAAGCCTGTTACTGTTACAGGCGTTGAGGGACCAGCTACTTTTAATGGTTTTGCAAGGAAATTCGATAGCGTACGGACTTTACCGTATGACGTCCCAGCTACCAAAAGTTGCCCTGGACGTAGTTCTCCATGCTCAACGAGGAGTCCTACAACCGACCCTCGTCCCTGCTCCATATGCGCCTCAATAACAAGTCCCTCGGCAGGAACATCAATATCCGCTCGAAGATCTTCGAGATCCGCTACGAGTAATACCATGTCAAGCAACTTATCGATTCCTTGGCCAGTCTTCGCGCTTACCTCAATCATGATAGTGTCGCCGCCCCACTCCTCCGGATTCATATCATACTCAGTAGCTAATTGCGTCTTCACTAGTTGAGCATTTGCCGTATCTTTGTCGATCTTATTGATCGCAACTATCATTTTCGCGTTGGCACTTCGAGCAAAGCGAATTGCCTCAATAGTCTGAGGCTTTACACCATCATCCGCAGCAACAACGATAATAACAACATCTGTCAGCGAGGCGCCGTGTTGCCGGAGAGCAGCAAATGCTTCATGACCAGGCGTGTCTAACAATGTCATAGTCCGCTGATTCTTCTCGGTTTGGTAGGCACTGATATGTTGCGTAATTCCACCAGCCTCACCCTCTGCAGTTTTTGTATCCAAAATCGCATCAAGAAGACTCGTCTTGCCATGATCGACGTGCCCCATTACCGCAACAATAGGAGGGCGTACAACAGCATTTTCAGTCACCTGGTGCGATACACGAGCAGTCGACGCCACTCCTGTTGTCTGCTTTTGCTCAATTGCGACATCAAGCCCTAGTTCTTCGACAATAATCTGAGCGGTCTCAGCATCAATCCGCTGATTAATTGTCGCAGCGATCCCATTCTTAAATAGCTCACCAACGAGTGTTGTAACAGGAAGGTTAAGCGTGTCCGCCAGTTCGCCTACAGTGATAGAGTTCGCAATGACGATAACTTTTTCTGCCATTGATTGAGCTCCTTTCTTCTCTGTTATTCGTTGTTATTAATGCATCATACGTTGTATCTAAAACAACTACTTGCTCTTGCTCAGACTCAATGAAATCTTACGATTTTCCTTTTCGATATCAAGAATCTTAAAACTCTTACGCTCATTCAGCATAAATACCTTTTCGGGATCCACATTGTCTCCACTTCCTAGTTCACTCACATGCACTAATGCTTCAACAGCGGGGCTAATTTGTACAAAGGCACCGAACGGAGTAATACGAGTCACTGTTCCTTCTACAACATCACCAGCACTGAATTTCTCAACTTCATCAAGCCATGGATCTTTCGTTAATTGCTTCATTGAAAGACTTAGTCGATCCTTATCGATAGAGATGATCTTCGTATCAACCACTTCTCCAACTTTCACATAATCCGATGGATTGCTTACCCGCTCCCAACTTATCTCACTGATATGTATCAAACCTTCAATACCATCAACATTCACGAAGGCACCGTAGTCGACAACACCCGTAACCACACCCTTAACCGTATCGCCAATCTTCAGGCTCTGGAAACGCTGCGCAAGCCCTTCTTTCACTGCCTCTTTTTCGCTAAAAATCAGCTTGTTTGCCTTGCGATCACTATCGAGAATCCGTACTTTCAACGTTTGCCCTACAAGAGCATTAAGTCGCTGCAGAATTTCGTCCTTGTCACTACTGCCAACTCGTGGATAATGCTCCGCCGAAAGTTGAGACACAGGGAGAAAACCACGTACACCCTCGTACTCAACCAGGAGCCCTCCTCGATTTGCATCATAGGGGCTAATGTCGATTGTTTCGCCTGCTTCTTGTTTGGCCGACACTTCTTCCCAGCCACGATCTTTTGCTGCTTTACGCAGACTCAATAACGAATAGCCACTATCTAGTTCAGTATCAACGATACTTGCAGTAACCTCGTCACCTTCCTTTAGTGAGCGCGAGAAGCCAACTTCTCGGCGGGGAACTAACCCGACACCCTGAGCGCCCAGATCAATAAGCACCTCGTGCTTACGAACGGATAATACCGTTCCTGTTGCCATATCTCCTACGACAAGTTGTTTCGTGCTCGCATTCGTACTAGCGAGCAAATCATCCATAGTTACTGTGGCATTTGCCATATTTTCTTATATAGATTCATGGAATTGAATCTATAAACTCCTTCCTATATTTCTTGGGCGCACAGAATAACACCCAACATTGAGTTTTATTGTAACACTAGTAGTCTTATTCGTCTAGTACTGTTGATTAACGAAACGACGCTGTGCAGAGGATTGCATATACGCCGTAATAGCGCCCGCCAAGACTGCACTCATCAAAATAGTTGCCAACGAGTCGACTGGTCCAGTTTCCGGCAGCCCCTCTGCGTGATCTACTGAAGCATTAGGTGACACAGAAGGAGTTGAGTTTGTGGTTCGCTGGTTATCGCTACTACCGCCGCTCTCTGCCTGCTGCTCCGAAGACGTAGTTGGTGCTCCCGTCCTGCTACCACTTTCTTCAGCGGGGGCGTTGCTATTCCGCTGCTGAACAAGATATACACCCCCCGCAGCAAGTGCGACGAGTAAAACGCCAACAACTAAAAAGCCCACGATTGATCCATTCTGACCTGTGCGAAGATGTGTCTCCATAAACCTCATCACTCTTTTACTTTTAGTTTATTATACCCTCTTTATCTATATAAAACAACTGCGCGCTCCCCGCCGCATCATGCTACACTAAATACTATGATAGTCGCAGTCGATACTGGAGGAACAAAGACGCTTGTGACAGTCTTCTCTCGAGATGGGGCACCAGGAAAAATGATTAAATTTCCCACTCCACCTGACCAAACAGATTACCTTCACCTCCTCAAGAAAACACTGCAAGAAAATTATGGCGGCCAACGCATCGAGGCAATTGTCATAGCGATGCCGGGTATTATTAAAAACGGCATCGCAATTTGGTGCAATAATCTCAAATGGAAGAACTTTGATGTAGCGACAGCCCTAAATGGTGTCTTAGGCAACGTGCCTATATGGGTCGATAATGACGCCAGCCTCGCCGGGCTCGGAGAAACGCGCTCTCGAGAACCAATGCCGTCCTCTGCCCTTTATGTCACAATTAGCACTGGTATCGGCACTGGCATCATCACAAACGGTGTTATCGATCCCGGACTCCGACTCAGCGAAGGCGGAAGGATGCTCGTAGAATACAAGGGCAAAGTGCGTGAGTGGGAATCATTTGCAAGCGGAAAGGCCATTCACGAAACATTCAAACGCTACGGGAGAGAAATCCATGATAAGAAGACATGGAACGACATTGCAGATAGAATTAGCAGGGGTTTCCTAGCAGCCATTCCCCTCCTGCAAACAGATGTCATTATTATCGGTGGAAGTATGGGTACTTATTTTGACCATTACGGAGAAAAACTTGAAAGTATCCTCACACATCATCTACCAGAACATATACCTTGTCCAACATTTCTTCCAGCTCGTCACCCCGAACAAGCAGTAATCTATGGATGCTACTATTATGCAATCGATGCACTCTCTACTTGATAAGCTCTCAAAGGAGTATCCTGACTTCCAATTCATTCAGGACAACATGTTCTGGTGGTCGGCCGCACAGAAGATAATTCATATGGATCGTCATGCCACTCATGCCGAGGAATACACCCTCCATGAAACCAGTCATGCTATCCTCGGACATTCCGGTTATAATCGTGACATAGACCTCGTTAAACTTGAGCGTGATGCGTGGGATTATGCTCAACGCACACTTGGCCCCCGCTATGGAATAGCCATCACCGAGGATATCATTCAAAATAACCTCGGAACCTATCGAGAATGGTTATACCAACGAAGCATGTGCCCCGATTGTACCGAAACAGGTATTGAGACGAGGCAGCATATCTATCGCTGTCTTGCATGCGGACATATGTGGCGAGTAAATGAAGCGAAGCTTTGCGCCCTCCGACGATATTCATTGCAAACAAAATAACCCCTTAAAACGGGGTTATTTTATTACTCCTGACTGAATTAAGCAGCTTTAGGAGTTGTTTTCTTTGTACGTCGGCTCACACGACCACCTCGAGCGCCTGCAATACGAGCAAGCTGAGGGTTCGCAGCAAAACCACCGGTATGGCCACGCTGACCACCCTTTTTACCGATCTTTGCATAAAAATCAGTACCAAATTTTGCCTTATTTGTTGCAGCAGCTTTCATGCCACCAGCTTTTGTACCTGCCATTTCTGGTCCTCCTTTATTATGAAAAGCCCGCCTACTAACAGTAGTCGAGCCCTCCGTTTACCTCACATATGCTATGTGTATGTTGTACATTTTATCATAGCATATACATTTTGTCAATATTTACAGTAGCACTTTATATGTTTTTAATACTATTGTGTTTATGCATACTCTGATATATTATAAGTAAAGTCCCAGTGTTTCTACTATTCCAGACTCATTGGTTCTTTGGCACCTGTTTGGACTTATCAAAATAAATAAGTCCATCGTAAAACTAAAAACGACCGCCCTGCGAGAGTGGTCGTTTTTTATAACCTTCGTTTTATATGAACTACTGCATCATAGCCCACATAGCGGCTTGATTCTGCTCAAACTGATGATAGGTGTGGCTCCCCAGTTCCACTACAATACTTGCCACACCCACTTTTTCAGCATAGTAATCATCAGCTGTTCCGCTAATAGAGTAATCAAAGGTACCAGCCGAGCTACTTGAATACGCATAGCCGCTACGATTAGCGTACGTCTGCGCATATGAACGTGCCCCACTGATTGGGTTTGCCAGTACAACCGCACCGATACTATGATAGGAAACAATAAGGGATGGCGCCGTCTGGCTAACAAATTGGGCAATTGCTTTTGATTCCGGCTCCGAAAGAGGGCCTGTACCACCGCCACCAGGAAAAGGACGACCATTAACGTCGGTGACATCTTTTTTCCAGTCGCTCGTATTAAAGTTACGATTCAGGTCTACGTCCCGTGCATTCGTACGTACACCCAAAGCAATGCCATCAGGATTAATAGATGGTACTACTATAATGCGCACACCTTTTGGTATTTTGGTATATTGCGCCTCAAGCGCCTCTACCCAGCGCAGCATTAGATAGTACGTACTTGCTTCATCACCATGAATAGCACCTGTATACATAATTGTCCTAGCGCCGTTTCCAAAGATATACGCATTCAATGCTCGTCCCTGCGAAGATGTCCCAATGGTTCTTACGGTCTGACAGGTTGTGCGTGTCAGATACTGCCACGCAGAGTCACCCGACACACCATATCGACTCTTCACTGAGTCATCTACTGCTATTTTCACCTCCTGACATCTTCCGACGCCAGCGAAGCTAACATACACCTGACTCCCCTCATACCCCACAACTTTCGCACCACCCGTGACGGTTATATGCCGAGTGATTTCTGAGGTATTCTCAAGCGCTTGATCAAAAGTAATAGCAGCCGTTGATCCTGAAGGAACATTATAAGTTCCAATGTTAATACCCGTCACTTGTGGCCCACCAGACATCTTGAAATGAAGTTTATACTCCCCCTCTAGCATACTGCCATCATTTGCAGTGACCTCCTGCAACGTTAACTGATAGGACGTGCGGCGATCAAGGTGTTCTTTCCATAGTATTTGCACCTTCTTTTTTGCAACCTTGACAGTTATAGTAACCTCCTTGCCCTTGCCATCCTTTCGCGTGAGCACTGCCTTCGCCGACGCAAGCTCTTTATCGAACCAGATATCCATCATCTTCGGCTTGGCATAAACGACCTGGCCTTTTTTAATGGATGTTTTTACCACCTTAGCAGACTTGAGCGTCGTAATCGTTTTTTGCGCAACTACATCCACCTTTTGGCCATCATGATGCCGCTCAAGAGTCATCGTATATTTCTTACCCTGACTGAGATTCAGCTCCGCAAGCGAACACTCGAGGATACGATCTTCTAGACTGCACAGTACCGATGAATCATCGTCAAACCGGAGTACATACGAGAACACCCGATCAGGCTGACTCAGTGAAATTCTGAGATCTTGTGTTATTGGAATGGGTCCATCCACAGATTGCAGCGATACAGTTGGTCGCTCGGGAACAACAACTGCATATGCTTTTTGAGGGAACGGTATACCAACAGGGGTAAGGAGAGCATGGTATGTTCCCGTTTTTGGTGCACTTGTTGGCACGACACACATATCAAGTGCTGCCAAGGTAACGCCACCAACCACCAATCGCTTTGACGACTCGAGTCGAACACCTTCCGCACGAGACTGAAGGAGTGATGGTCCAATCGTAGGCTGGAAGAAGCATGTTTTACCTGCATATGAAAACGTTACCGTTTGTGGCCATAACACAAGGACTACAGCAGCAATAGAGATAAGTAGGCTACACAACACAAAGAACCGTAAAGACGTACTAGGCCCTATTTTTGCAAATTTAGCAGATATTATGTTTATGTTTAAACGCATTCTTATACAGTATACTACGCTGACAAAATGAGAAAAAGCTGAAACTCATTCACCAAAATCTCATTAAAAAGAAAAAGGACCTCCTATTCGGAGATCCTTTTTATAATTCGGCACCGTGCTAGTTTCCCACTTGTGGCAGTATAATCGCCGCAGCCAGGCTTAACTTCTGTGTTCGGGATGGGAACAGGTGTTTCCCTGGCGCCATGGGCACCGAAGAGAAACTTCCTCAAAAGCGTCTCTTCGATGTCCTAGTGTCAGTTATTAACAAAGGCCAGATAGTAACTCTATCTACGTCTACAGTGTAACAGCTCTCTATCGCTGTGTCTATCTGTATGGATGAAAAGAGATTAACGGTGGTGACAAGCACCAATTGCTAGTCAAGTCTGTCGTTCGCTTTGCGAAATCCAAGACAACTGCAAGTTAATCGCAATCGTCCTGAATCATAAAAAGGCAATGCCTCTATTAGTACGCTTCAGCTCCACATGTTGCCATGCTTCCACCTTGCGCCTATCAACCTGATCGTCTTTCAGGGAGGTCATAGGGAAATCTCATCTTGAGGTTAGTTTCGCGCTTAATATGCTTTCAGCGCTTATCTAGACCGAACGTAGCTACTGGACAATGCAGCAGGTGGCCACAATCCACACACCAGAGGTTCGTCCGCCCCGGTCCTCTCGTACT
>DCYK01000032.1 GCA_002331045.1 Candidatus Saccharibacteria bacterium UBA2112 | reverse complement strand
GCGTCAATATGCGCGATAATACCGATATTTCGAAAGTCCTTGAGTGGGACGTTTTTTACTGCCATAATTGTCTACTATTCCTCTGTTATTATGATTATTTAACTATTTTTTGCCATAAAAAATAGCGCCTTAATGAATATTGTAGCAGATTATTTCCTTTTACGCCAGCAATGGCTGCATCCGTCCTCCGAGATGAATACACCTTACAGCCAATTAACTTTGCTTTTGCTTAATACACTCATGTATACTATATGAATCGTATGTACAAAAAATACGCAAACAAGATGTACTGTTTTTCTCCTCCTGTAATGCTGGCCACGTTCGCACTTGAATTTGGTCTGGCATTTTACGTTATATGGCGCTACAAAATGAACATTATATCGCGGCTGGTCTTTATTCTCCTTGTTTGTCTTGGGCTCTTTCAGCTGGCCGAGTACATGATATGTGGCGGTCTGGGACTCACGGGTATTGAATGGGCGCGCGTGGGTTATATGTCAATTTCTTTGCTACCAGCCCTTGGAATTCATTTGATTATGGCGATCGCAAACAAGATAAATTGGCCTTTGCTTTTGGCCGCCTACGGTACAGCAGTGGCATACATGCTTTATTTCCTACTTGGGCCAGGCACCGTCATCGCACAAGAGTGTGCACCAAACTATGCGGTCTTTAGCGCTCACGGTTTCGGTGCTTTACTGTACGGTTTTTACTATTATGGATGGCTCCTTGTTGCAGTTGGATTGGCAACATACCTTGCACGAATAAAGCCAAAGAATGCTAGAGCTCTCCGTTGGACTGTTATTGGATATGCAACATTCATTATTCCAACCACTATTGCAAACATCATCGATCCACGAACGCTCGCAGCTATCCCATCAATCATGTGTGGTTTTGCCGTACTCCTTGCAATTATTCTTGTCTGGCAGGTGCTTCCTCTTAGTAGAGTACCTCGCATAAAGCATTAGTCCTTCTGTAGTTTTATCGTGTTTTAGAGTAGCGTATACTAAATGTAGTATGAGGCCCATAATACGAAGGTTTGATCACGTGATTGATCGTTTAGTTGAACGGTTACCTCAGCAGTTGTATCCGCTCATGCACCTTTTTACTATCATTGGACAGCCTCCCTTTACGGTTGGTATTGCTGCAACGGTTCTAGGGTACGGTCTAGCGCTTGAAAAAACCTTCTATATCGCCGCTGGAGTGGTTGCGATTGCCACAATCATACTCAGTAGCCTACTTAAAATTATCCTACGTCGAGCCAGGCCTATCAGTGATTATGTTGAAAAAATGTTTTTCAAGACATTCAGTTTTCCGAGTGGTCATGCCGCGGGAGCACTTGTAAGCTATGGTCTTGCAGCGTATGTGATATCCCTTCGCTGGCCAGAGCTGACCATTACAGTATGGTGCGTCGCCTTGGTGGTTGCATTCATGATCAGTTTTTCCCGAATTTACCTACGCGCTCACTATGCGAGCGATATTGTTGGAGGATGGCTGGTAGGTGGTGCCGGACTACTCTACATTCTCCTTTTCCCTCGTTAGATATGTCTATGTATAAAAAGAACTCCCGTACCACGAGAGTTCTTTTTGGTATAACTGGCTGCTATCCACGAGCAAAGTGGGCAAAAGCGCGGTTCGCTTCAGCCATCTTGTGTGTATCTTCCTTCTTCTTGAAGGCAGCGCCTGCTTGGTTATGCGCGTCAACAATTTCGAGTGCGAGACGTTGGCTATAGGGCATACCGCTCCGAGCGCGGGCTGATTGCACCAACCAGCTAAAGGCAAAGTGCAGTTGGCGATGACCCTGGATTGCAAACGGAATCTGATAATTTGCACCACCAACGCGACGAGACTTCACTTCAAAATTCGGACTGACGTTCTTTAGTGCTTTTTCAAATACTTCCAGCGGTTCTTCACTGCTTAGCTTTTTGGCCGCTTGCTCGAGTGCCGCGTATACTGCGCGCTCTGCAACCAGCTTTTTACCATCTAGCATTGACTTGTTGATCAATCGCTGCACCAGAACAGACTGGTACTTACGATCCGGCTTCAGTTCACGCTGGAGCTTTTTAGTCACTTTACGAGGCATTACTTATCCCCTTTCTTGGCGCCATATTTTGAACGCCCTTGCTGACGCTTTGACACGCCCTGAAGGTCCAGCGCACCACGAACAATATGATAGCGGACACCCGGCAGATCTGGCACGCGACCACCCCGAACGAGCACAACCGCATGTTCCTGTAGATTGTGACCTTCACCGCCGATATAAGCCCAGACTTCGTGGCCATTCGTTAGGCGTACACGAGCAACTTTTCGTAGGGCCGAGTTCGGCTTCTTTGGTGTTTTGGTCGTTACTTTGACGCAAACACCGCGCTTGAGAGGTGCGTCTTGTTCATAGTACTTTGTCTTTAGCGCGTTGTGGATACGTCCCAAATGAGGAGATTTACTCTTTTTTGGACGTGTCGCACGTGGCTTTCGCACCAATTGATTAATGGTAGGCATGTATAACAATACTCCTTGATTTATACGATTTTGTAGCGATCAGCTCAGCAATCTGATCGCGAGATAGCTATCCTATCTCGAAACTCATAGGTAAATATAGCAGATATAAGGCATTCTGGCAAGGCAAAAGCAATAGATCCCTGACGAGCAAGGATCTATATACTTTTTGGGCAACTCGCCTATTCGTCGAGCGCGATAGTATCGGCAGATACTTCTTCGATCGCAGCGACAATGGCCTCATCGCCTTCATCCGTGCGAGCACCTGTTCCCACCGGTATTTTGCGACCAATGATCACATTCTCTTTTAGACCGTGCAGATGATCAGCGCGTCCGCTGGTTGCTGCATTGATGAGCACACGAGTCGTATCCTGGAATGATGCTGCAGATAGCCAGCTATCGCTCCAGATGGACACCTTCGTGATACCAAGGAGTAGCTGGAGGTATTTCACCTCTGACTTACCTTCTGCGGCAAGTTTTTGATTTGCATCAACCACGGCAGCCTTGCTGACAATATCACCCGTGACAAAATCGCTGTCACCTGGATCTTCGACTTGAACGCGACTAAACATTTGCCGCACGATGATCTCAAGGTGCTTGTCAGCAACATCTTGACCCTGTGCTGCATAGATACGCAGTACTTCGTTAATGATGTAGCGCTGCGTGGCCTCCACGCCCTTTAGGCGCATGAGATCATGCAAGTTCAGTGAACCAATCGTCAAGCGATCACCAGCTTCAACCGTGTCGCCCTTTTTGACAACCAGCTGCGTTGCGCCAGGAATTTGATATCGTGCCGGAGCAGCGGCATCAGCTGTCAACGTTGCCTTTACCTTGGTGAAGCTAACGATACCGTCGAATGGAGCAATGAGCGGATTTGCACCTTCGGCCTCGGATGCAATAACATCCCCAGCCTTGACTGCTGCATTTTTCTTGACACTTGGTTCGCGTCCCTCGAGTGCTATGTCTTCTGTCTTGCCATCAGTAGGCGTGACCTGGACGACATATTCCTTACCGTCTTCCCAGATATCTACCGTCCCGGCAACTTCGCTGATGAACGCCTGGCCTTTTGGTGTTCGTGCCTCAAAGAGCTCTTCAACACGTGGAAGTCCCTGCGTAATGTCGCCGCCTGCCACACCACTAGAATGGAATGTTCGAAGCGTCAGCTGCGTACCTGGCTCACCGACTGATTGAGCTGCAATCACACCAACGGGTTGTGCGCCAGCAACAAGTGAACCAGTTGCCATATCAATACCGTAGCTCTTGCGAGGAATTCCCTCGAGATTCTTCGCTGAGAGTACTGACTGAATTGCGACGCTATCGATCTTCTCATCAGCTTCAATTGCATCAGCGATATCGCGTGTTATCAGCTCACCTGCGCCAATATGACCAGGTACTTCTTTGGCTGTATACCGGCCGTAGAGGCGGTTAGCAAACTCAATCATTGTCGCTTCTGATTCAGAGCGGTAGATGACGAAGCCTTCATCATCACTCGCATCATCATCAACAGTAAACACGTCCTGGGACACATCTACCAAACGGCGAGTGAGGTATCCCGAGTCAGCCGTCTTGAGGGCGATATCAATCAGACCCTTACGTGCACCTCGCGTCGCAACGAAGGCTTCTAGTGAGCTCAAGCCTTTCTTAAAGGAGCTTCGAATTGGTAGCTCAATTTCGCGGTTGTTTGCATCAACTTGAATACCAATCATCGCACTCGCAAGCTTGACGTTACTGATGTCACCACGAGCACCAGAATTCACCATCACGGCGATGCTGGTATCCATGTCTTCTAGCTGCTTTTGCAGAAATTCCGTGACTTTACGGTCGACATTCCGCCATGCTGTTACCGTGAGATTATAGCGCTCGTCTTCGGTGATCAACCCTTGATCATACTGTTCCGAGATCTGCGTCGTTCGCTCATCGCCTTCGTCCACGAACTCTTGGATTTCATCAAAGTTCAGATAGTCATCCTTACCGGTCGACACTGCAGCCACAGTTGCGAAACGGAATGACAAACCTTTCATACGATCGGCAGTCTTTGCCGTCTCTTCGGCCCCGTATTGGTTAAAAATCCTCGCCAGCACCTTCTTTAGTTGCTTCTTTGTCTGGACACTATTGTCGTACGGATAGTCCTCAGGAAGTATCTCGTTAAAGAAGACACGACCAAGTGTAGTGTTTCGAATCTCGCCTTTGGCATGAACGCGAATTGGCGTCTGGAGTTGAATGACTCCATCATCGTAGGCCATTTCAGCCTCATACACAGAACTATAGGCTTTCACTGTATCTGTCTGAGCAGCGGGCTTGTCATATGTTAGGTAATAGTTACCGAGGACAACATCTTGTCCGATATTGAGCACTGGGGCACCGTCTGCTGGCTTCAATAGGTTGTTCGTTGCAGACATCAGTTCACGTGCTTCACGCTGTGCTTCAGCAGAGAGCGGAAGGTGCACGGCCATCTGGTCACCATCGTAGTCAGCGTTAAATCCATTCGCAACGAGTGGATGCAATTGAATCGCCTTTCCTTCGACGAGTCGTGGCATAAATGCCTGAATCGATAGACGGTGAAGAGACGGAGCTCGGTTAAGTAGTACGTACTTACCTTCGATAACCGCATCGAGCGCATCCCATACGAGCGCATTTCCAGATTCGATCAAACGCGTTGCACTACGAATATTGTGTGCGTGTTCGTTACGAATCAACCAGCTAATGACAAATGGCTTAAACAGTTCGAGGGCCATCTGCTTTGGAATACCACACTCATTAATCTTGAGTTTTGGCCCAACGACAATTACCGAACGACCCGAGTAGTCAACACGCTTACCAAGCAAGTTTTGACGGAAACGTCCTTGCTTACCTTTTAGCATATCGCTAATTGATTTGAGACGACGTCGACCACCAGTTGCATTCACCGCACGACCACCACGAGCAGCGCTGTTATCGACTAAAGCATCAACTGCTTCTTGTAGCATACGCATCTCATTACGTCGGATGACTTCTGGTGCATTTAGGTCGATCAGCTTCTTCAGGCGATTGTTTCGGTTAATAACCCGTCGATAGAGATCGTTGAGGTCGCTCGTAGCAAATCGTCCACCTGTTAGCTGTACCATCGGGCGAAGGTCTGGTGGAATTACTGGCAGGACCGTCAGTGCCAAGCTACTTGGCTTGATGCCAGCGGCAACCATACCCTCAAGGACGCGGAGACGCTTCAAGAGCTTCTTCTCTCGCTGACCACGAGCACCTTCGACTTCTTCGCTTAGTTCTTTGATCAGTTGTGATAGATCGATTTCGTCGAGTAGTTGCTTGAGTGCAGTCCCTCCCATGCCGACCGTGACAATCTCTTCGTACTCTTCAGGAAGATTACGATAATCTGTCTCGTTCATCAAAGCACCTTTTACAAGACTGTCCAACTGTCCCTTTTTGATCGTATAGGCTTCGTTGAGCTCTTCTACTTCGCGTGACTGCGCTTCGGCGAGAGCCTTCACGTCAGCCCCTTCAGCTTCAGCTTCTTTTTCGTAGCGTATCTTGATTGCAGCACGTCCAGCCTCTGTCTCTGCTTCTAGATCAGCAAGCATCTTGTCACGTGCTTCAGTATCAACACTCAGAATGACATAGCTCGCAAAATAAGCTACTCGCTCAATATTACGAACCGTGAGACCCAGCAGTAGACTCATAGCACTCGGTGTGCCACGCATAAACCAGATGTGTGCAACAGGAGCTGCCAAGTTAATGTGCCCCATTCGTTCACGTCGAACAATTGACTTTGTTACAAGCTCACCATTCTTGTCGACAGCAGCTTCACGCGAACGAACGCCCTTTAACTTACTGTCATGTGGATTAATATCTTTGACTGGACCAAATATCCTTTCGCAGAATAACCCATCACGTTCAGGTTTTTGTGTTCGATAGTTAATGGTTTCCGGTTTCGTTACCTCACCATGACTCCATTTCAGGATATCGTCGGGACTTGCGACAGCCAGGCGAACAGCGTCGAAATCGGCAATTCCCGTACCAGCAACAACTCGTGACATGGCTATACCTCCTCCTTTGTAGTATCTTCTTCAATTTCATCAATGTCCTGGACACTGATACCGTCTTCATTCAGATCGAGGTCATCAGCTTCATCTAGTACCGTCTCTTCCTCATCATCGCTTGCACCGGTGCTAGCGACTGGAACTGTTTTGTCCTCGGGGCCAGCTGCCTCGGCAATGACCTCTTCGGCATCAACAACAACATCCTCGCCACTTTCACCTTCGTCGAGCAGATCAACACGTAATCCTAGTCCCTGAAGTTCCTTTACAAGAACATTAAAGCTTTCCGGCAACTTCGGACCAACGATCGGCTCATCTTTGATGATAGACTCGTACGCTTTAGCACGCCCATAGACATCGTCTGATTTGATTGTCAGCATTTCCTGAAGTGTCGTTGCAGCACCGTATGCCTCGAGTGCCCAAACCTCCATTTCACCAAAGCGCTGACCACCATTTTGCGCCTTACCGCCAAGTGGCTGTTGTGTCACCATCGTGTATGGTCCTGTTGAGCGAGCATGGATTTTGTCACTGACCATATGATGCAACTTAATCATATGCATCACACCGACCGTTGTTCGCTCCTCAAACGGTTCACCAGTGCGACCATCGAACAATTGTGATTTACCATCACGGGCATAACCAGCTTTTTCTAGTTCGTCGCTAATAACATCGTTTGGCACACCATTAAAAGGTGGTGTCGCTACCTTGTAGCCAAGCGCACGTGCCGCCATACCAAGATGTGTTTCAAATAGCTGTCCAATATTCATACGGCTTGGGACACCGAGTGGGTTGAGAACCACGTCCACTGGTGTACCGTCTTCCATGAATGGCATGTCTTCGATAGGCAGGATCCGAGCCACGACACCCTTGTTGCCATGTCGTCCAGCCAGCTTGTCACCAACGCTAATTTTGCGTAGTTGCGCTACAAAGATCTGAATCTGCATCAATACGCCAGCTTTCAGTTCGTGACCGCTCTCGCGACTGAAAATCTTGACACCAACAACCTTACCGCCACCAGCGTTATTCATGCGCTGTGAAGTATCGCGCACATCCTTGGCTTTTTCGCCGAAAATAGCACGCAGGAGACGTTCCTCAGAGCTGAGCTCCTGCTCGCCCTTTGGCGTAATCTTTCCAATGAGTACATCACCAGCCTTTACCTCAGATCCAACCTGGACAATTCCATCCTCATCGAGATGTCGCAGTGACTCTTCGCTCACATTTGGAATATCTCGAGTTACGATCTCAGCGCCTAGCTTGGTTTCGCGAACCTCAACATTGTAGTCCTTGATGTTAATGCTGGTCAGACTGTCGTCCTTCACTAGGCGGTCACTGAGGACAATAGCATCGTCCATGTTGTAACCACCCCATGGCATAAATGCAACAGTAAGATCGCGACCAAGTGCCAACTCGCCATCGGCGATTGACGCACCTTCGATCAAAATATCGCCCTTTTTGACTTTATCGCCACGGGCAACACGAACCTTTTGATTGATTGAACGGTCATCATTGCTTTTTGCAAAGTGAACAAGTTCATATTTCTTCACACCGTCTGCGTATTTAACATGGACTTCTTCGCCATCTGCCCGCACAACTTCGCCCGTGTCTTCCGCTGTGATCAACTGGCTTGTATTCTTCGCAATTTCACCCTCAATACCAGTTCCAACCGTTGGCGCTTCTGGCGTCAATAGTGGTACTGCCTGCTTCTGCATGTTTGAACCTGTCAAGCTTCGGTCAATACGGTTCTTTTCAATAAAGGGCACGAGGCTGGCGGTCGAGCCAAGGATCTGCTTGTGTGCTGCGTCCATAAAGGTAACATCACTCGCGTCGACTTGCTCTGGCAATAGCCCGCTTCGCGCACTGACGCGTTCATCAACGAATTTTCCGTCCTTATCGATCTCCGCACTTGCGTCAGCAATCACTTCAGTAATTTCTTGACTTGCGTCCAAATAGACTACTTCATCTGTTACTTTACCGTCTTTAACACGCAAGTACGGTGTTTCCATGAAACCGTATTCATTTATACAGACATAGGTACCGAGATTAAGCACGAGACCAATATTAGCGCCCTCTGGCGTCTCTACAGAACAAAGACGTCCGTAATGAGTTGGGTGAGCATCACGCACGTCAAAGCCAGCACGCTCGCGCGAGAGACCACCAGGACCCATCGATGAGAGGCGTCGCTTGTGAGATAGTTCTGACAATGGATTCACTTCATCCATCAACTGACTCAACTGACTGCTTGCAAAGAATTCGCGAACAGCAGCCACAACTGGACGGGCATTGATCAACTGCCCAGGAGTTACGCTTTCAAGGTCGCTCATAGACATGCGATCCATGGCATTTCGTTGCATACGCAGCATGCCGACGCGGAATTGGCGGGCAACCAATTCACCGACAAGCTTGACGCGGCGATTGTTCAAGGCATCAATATCATCCGGAGCTTCCTGTGTATTATTTAGGCGGATAATTTCGCGAATAATCGCAATCAGATCACTCATCTGGAACACACGATTTTCATTGGTGTTTGCAACATCCATACCAAGGCGTTGGTTTATTTTGTAGCGTCCAACGCGACTATAATCGAATCGCTTAAAGTCAAAGAACATACGTTCAATCATTGTGCGAGCATTTTCAACCGTAGCCAGGTCGCCTGGGCGTAGGCGACGATACACTTCAATCAGCGCTTCATTTGATCCGCGAGTAGGATCTTTTTCGAGCGTTGCCTCGATATAATTGACTTCACCAGTATCGACATCACTAAACATTGACTTAAGATCGGCAACCTTACTGTGACCAAGTGCTCGCAATAGTGTAGTGACAGGTAGTTTGCGGCGTCGATCAATCTTTACAAAGATCGCTCCGTTCGTAGCCGTCTCAAACTCGAGCCATGCACCACGACCAGGGATCAGCTTAGCCCCATAGTAATTACGCGAACCAACTGTATCAGCCGTAAAGAACACGCCGGCGCTACGGATGAGCTGCGAGACCACAACACGTTCGGTACCGTTTACAATAAAGGTTCCGCGATCGGTCATCCATGGATAATCACCTAGGTAGATTTCCTGTTCCTTTACCTCACCAGTCACCTTATTCGTCAATTCGATATTGACCTGTAGCGGTGCCTCAAATGTCAGGTTGTTTTCTTTGGCGTCACGTTCAGACGTTTTTGGTTCCTGAAATTGATAATCCTTGAACCGTAGTTCCAGTTTTTGCCCGGTGTAATCCTCGATCGGATTCAGTTCGGTAAATATTTCGCTCAAGCCAGACTCGACGAATTCACGCCAGCTGTCCTTTTGGTGAGCGATGAGATTTGGTAGTGGTAGCGCTGTGTCATCCTTGGTGAAAAACACGCGACTGCCAGCAGTTGCTTTCGCCTTTGCCATCGTTCCTCGCTGTAATTAATTAGTGTTAGTGATCTGGCCCGAAGATTCACTAAGCTCGGTTCGTCCATTTTCCGCCACAAAAACTGGACATGAGTATACCAAGCTACTCTACTTCTTATACCTACAATAATATAACCGCCCTTAGTGTGTCAATATGAATATAGTTACTATAGTGATATATTTCTCAGTTTATCACGGAGACTGTCAGCCTTTTTTAAAGCCGCCTTCATATAGTCCTCCAGCAGACGCTCCCGGTCGCGTAAAATCTCTCTTGCTTTTACGTTAGCTTCGTCTGTTTCATTGACGACTCCAGCTATATAGCGAGACTTTGCCTGAATAATACTATTTGATGCTTGCTGAGCATTTTCCGAACAACTTGAAGCTGTTGCCTTGATAGCTTTAATAAACTGTTCTGTTTGCACGGCAAGTAGCGACTGGTATGTCTCGAGCAACTCAAGAAAATCGTGACGGTACATAGCCTGTGTTGCGTCATAGTCATCATAAAATAAGGTAAACGTCTGAAGCATACCATTGCGATACAAAGTGAGAGCCGCTACTTGATCACTATTGAGTTCTCTAGTGTTTTCAAGAGAAGTCAGCTTGTCGGCGAATAGAGATTCGGCACTTGCGCGGCTATGAGTTGTTGCGCTATCCCACACTTTCCACTTCGTCAGTATAAGTTCATTCGCGCGCCTATAATCCTTGATGGATGCTTGTTTTTTAGCAGTGGCAGCCTTCGCGTTTGTTTCAGAAAACTGAGCTATTGCTTCACAGTCCTTGCCAAATCTGCTCAACGACGAAGTATTAATCGCGGTGATCGCAGCTTTAGTAGCGGCAGATGATGCCGAAATTGCATCCAAATCACCCTCATCACTATTGACCGCTATTTTCAGCGCTTGAATATCATCCATGAGTAGCGCCTCAAGTTTTTCTTCTTCGGTCATCTCTCTAACAACACGATCGCTACTATCATCGCGTGTATCAGCTCCGGGCAGGAAACTGCTAAGCGTGGGCCAGAAGAACCACACAGCAACACCCAAGAGGATAATCATTACAGTAGCAGCAGCAATAGTCCGCTTCGCCAATCGGTGTTGCTTCTTCGGAGCAGTTGTTTTTTCTTCGATGTCTTTTTGTTTGGAACCCATGGTGTAGACCCTTTATTAGTATGTGTACCTCATTTTACGAGTCCATCAACTACTTGTAAATAGCTAGGCTTTCGCAATGACATGGTCGGCAATACCATATGTCACCGCTTCTTTGGCGCTCATCCAAAAATCACGATCAGTATCTTTCTCGATTTTGGATAATTTTTGACCGGTATTTTTTGCTAAAATCTCGTTAAGCTTCTGCTTGAGATAGAGGCCTTCTCGTAGCGAAATCTCTTGATCAGAGATTTTGCCTTGATTACCACCACCCGATGGTTGGTGAATCATCACACGGCTATTTGGTAATAGCGAGCGCTTGCCCTTTGTGCCACTAGACAACAAGAATGCACCCATACTTGCCTGTACGCCAATACCTATCGTCTGCACATCAGGAGAGACATATTGAATCGTGTCATAAATTGCAAAACCATCATAGACGCTACCTCCGGGGCTATTGATATACAACTTAATATCCTTTTTGGAATCCTCATAGGCCAGGAAAAGTAATTGCGCCACAACAAGGTTTGCTGTATGTTCGTTAACGTCTTCGCCCAAAAAGATAATCCGTTCTTTTAGAAGTCGGCTATAGATGTCATATGCACGTTCGCCTTCAGGTGAACGCTCTAGTACAGTCGGGACAAGATAATTCGTCGTTTTTGTCATATCAGTAGTATACGCCTAACTAGCACTCTCGTCAAACGAGTGCTAGTTAGGCTGCATTCAACTCAACAAGACGATCAATCGTCTTCTCTGTCAGAAGTCGATTTGCGATCTGTTGCTGCATCTCTGGTGTGGTAAAATCTTGCTGGCCACCATACTGCTCTTGATATTCACTTACCTTCGCTGCAAGTTCTTCATTCGTGGCCGTGACCTTCTCTACCTTGCTTAGTTCAGACAGGACAAGACTAGACTTAATACGATTTTCGGCTGCCTCTTTGACGTCAGTCTGTTGCCATTCTTCGTGCGTTTTATGAATACTCTCCAGGTATGCCGGCAGCGTCGTACCGCGATAGGCTAAGTTTTGTGTCATATCCTGTTCAATTGAACGCATCTGATCACTTACTAAGGTCTCGGGTACAGGAACAGTGCTTTTTTCGACAAGCTTGCCGACAAGCGCTTCTTTGTATTTTTCCAACGCTTCGCGTTCACGGCTTTCCTTCAGTTCTCGCTTGATATCAGCTTTTAGTTCGGCGACAGTCTTGAATGGTCCGGCTTTTTTTGCGAAATCCGCGTCCACTTTTGGCAGCGCAATTTCTTTCACTGCTTTAAGAGTCACGCTAAAGACAACATCTGCACCTGCAAGTTGTTTAGCATGATAATCTTTGGGAAATTGCAGGTTAATGTCAAATTCATCACCAACTTTGTGACCGACGACGCCCTCCTCAAAACCAGGAATAAACTGATTTGAGCCGAGTTCCAGTGAATAATCCTTTGCTGCACCACCATCGAACGGTTCACCGTCTTTTTTACCAACGAAATCAATAACTGCTTCATCGCCGTTTTTTGCTGGACGTTTCACCTCTTTTCGCTCAGCAAAACCTTTTTGCATCCGTTCAATAACTTCACTAATGTCTTTTTCCGTCACGCTGTCGACTGTTTTCTTGACAGTAAGCTTCTTATAATTGCCCAAGCTCACTTTTGGGAGCACCTCTGCTTCTGCAGTGAATTCTAATTCTTGACCAGGTACAAATTTCTGTACTTCAACAGCTGGTCGCTCCAGCGCTTGAATATCATTTTCGGTAAATGCCCGGGCAACTGCTTTGCTCAGTGCATCATCAAGTGACTGTTGAGCAAGTGCATTGGGATCGACATGTTTCGCGGCAATGCTCAATGGCACCTTGCCTTTGCGAAAGCCAGGCGCTTTGATATCACGTGCTAGTTTTGTTAACGCAACCTGTTCGGCGTCTTTAATTTCTTTTGCTTCAAGCGAAATTGTTGCCTGAATCTTAGTATCTGAAAGTTGGGTTATTGTGGTCTTCATACTCGCAACACTATAACAGACATGACCTATGGATACCACCGCTTATGGCTTGAATATTCTTTACGTGTTATGGCGAATTTTTGCGAGAGCCACAATATCACTCACTACTAACTTTTGCTCGTCACCCGTTATCATATCTTTGACGGTATACCTATTCTCACTTACCTCCTGCGAACCGATAAATACGAGGGTTCGGATACCGTTCTTAACCGCCGCTTTGAGCTGTTTATCTAGTTTGCGACCCGTTATGTCAACAGCTACAGCGAGCCCTTCACGGCGCAATTGTCGGGCAACATCAAGTGCTGCTGCCAGACTATCGTCAGCGATAACAATGCCAATGTCCGTCGAGCTGTGCAACTCTGGAAGTAGGTTATGTGAACGCAAGAACAGCTCGGTGGTCGTGAGTCCTGGCGCAAACCCCACAGTTGCTACAGGCTCAACGCCGAATAAACCGACCAGTCCATCATAACGGCCCCCGCCAAACATTGAGCGGTTATTATCTGGATGCAAATCAAACATCTCAAATACCATTCCAGTATAGTAATCAAAGCCACGCATGAGAGAGATGTCGAATATTACATTTGTCATGTCAGCCTTATCAAACCAATCAAACAGCTCCTTCAATTCCAGTGCGCCCCTAGATGCCTGTAGTTCCTCCGGTAATTCCGCGATAGACTGAAGCGTCGTTAATGTCTCTAACTTTACAACCAGCTCATCGTTACCTAAAACCTCACGCGCTGCAGCTACAAAGTCCTCAGCTGGCATTTTGGCTTTTCTGTCGAGTAGTTTTATTAGCTTGTGTGATCGATCATTGTCTAGTCCAAGATACTCATGCATTATCTGGTCAATCAAAGCCCGGTGGTTAATACGGATGACATACATCGACTCGTCCGCACCGAATGCCTTCATCATTGCATCGGCCATTTCAATAATCTCCGCATCAGCCAACATAGTATCTACACCAAAGATGTCAGCATTGAGTTGCCAAAACTCTCGCTCGCGACCACGCTGCGGGCGCTCGTATCGCATAAAATTCGCAATACTATACAATCGTGCGGGGTAGCCCAAATCTTGCCGCCGGGCAGCAACCATTCTGCTGATACTCGGAGTCATTTCGGGACGAATCGCTACTGTCCGGTCACCACGATCAGTGAATGTGTATGTTTGCTCACCCGCGAGTTCTTCACCGGATTTTGCCGTATACACCTCTAGCGACTCTAGTAATGGGGCACTGTACTCTTGATATCCATACGTTTCGACAATACGTCGCCATACATCAAAAATATAATTCTGTACGCGCTTATCCTCTGGGTAATAATCGCGAGTCCCTTTATATGGTTGCGTAGAAAGTTTTGTCATTATGTCCATAGTACCACCTTTCACCACAGAGGGAAACACGCGTAAACGAGGCGTATTGTAGTCGTCTATCGACCCAGGAGAGCGTTCAGTAAGTCTCGTCGTGAGCCGCTGTAATATGAACCAGCAAATGCCAAGCTCGCCATCCCGATTCCACCCGTCAAAAAGTCTGCAGGACCTGTTTTCGGTAGTTCGCAGGTCACACCTGCTTTGGGATTTTCAACACAACCGATAGGTTGAGGCTGCGAGACTGGCTGTTCAGTTTCAGTACAGTCGTCTTGGTCATATGAATGTATGCTTGCATCAAAGTCATCTTCATCAATAGTAATGATCTGCTTTGTGCTCAGATTACAGACCGTAACGTCCTTAGACTCACAGTCGGCAAAATTTGTCGAAAAACGTGTTAACTTTGTTCGATCCTCTGTAACCGTGACGATCTGTCCTGTTTCGATATCGCACGCTTGAACCATCTTTTCGTCACATCGTGATAAGTCTTTTGTATGATAGCGCGGTCGGAACTTGTCATCATCGATCGTCTTGACTGTTTTTGTTACCAAATCACACACCTTGATCGGCACCTCGACACACCTATCTAAATCTTTTGTATGATAATCTGCGTCAAAGTCATCTTCCTCGATTGTTCGAATCGTATCAGTAATCAAATTACACACTTGAATCAACACTTCGTCACAATCAGCTAAATTCTTTGAGTGAATGTTCGCATCGTATTCGTTCTCTTTAATCGAAATAACCTTTTTGTCCGCCACGCGGCACACTTCGATCACTTTTGGCTCTGGCGGTGGCGGCGTAACAACCACAGGGCTCGGGGAATAGATTGGATTGCCGCAATCCTTCAAAATCGCATATTGAAAGCTGCCATGCTGATCAAGTTTGACAAACGCATTCAAGCATTCCTGCAAGAATGCATCACGGGTTGCTGTTTCATGGTATGTATGGCCACCGATTGATACTGGATGACTACCTTGCTTCGGCAGCCGTCCAATACTATTCGCATCACGTGCAACCACACGATCACCGACATACACATTGCCATCACGGCACACGCGGCCATCAACAGCGCCCATCAGGTTGCAATCGATCCAGTAGTGATCCATGATCGTTTTGACGTCACCATGGCATTTGGCGGCCAAATCTCGCGCATAAATGCCACCACGAACGATGTCGTTGTCAGGGTTTGAGGCTTGAGCATTCTGGTGATTAGTAAAGCCAACTGCGCTCATCGTAAGCATAAAAAGACCAAACACCGCCACAATAAGTGCGACATTACTTTTTGCATACGCGATATACCGATTGATTAATTGCAGACCCCGGATAGCCATAACACCTCACGTTTACGTTATCGTTACTATTTCCACCCTAATTTACACTTATTTTATCATATCAATATGTAAAGTCAATAGCACAAGCTCTTTGAACCTCAACTATACCCTACCGATTACTTTATATGTTATCTCACGCCCTTCGAATCATCTTCGTGCTTGGTATAACACCTTTGAATTTTTCTTTTTCCTCATACCAATCCTTAAAACCATATTTGCGGTAAAATGCCTTTGCTCGTTCGTTATATGAGGCTACTTCTAGTACGATATTTTTGGAAAGGTCAAGCCATAAGAATAGGTCGTCCATGAAACATTGCGCCAAGCCTTTACCATGGTACTGGGGGTCAATATAAAGGCCTTCGAGACGCTGATTATTGCCTACCCTTGAGCCGTGAATAAAACCTATGACCCTATCATGATCATAGGCGACTTCATGAAGATGATCTGGACTTGTGATTTTCTCGCTTAGGAATTGTTCACTTTCATGAAGTTTTTCTGGAGTGAGCCAACTTTCTGTTTCTTTCTGGACCCACTCAACCGATACTCCATCTGCGTCACTTGGATAAGTCATACGCCACACCTTCGCCTGCAAGTGGCGGATATCCTTGATGTCGATCAATGTAGTTGCACGGATATCTAGATTTTTCTTTATCATATTTTTCACAGTCAAGCCTTTTTAAGTCTAAACACCATCGCAGAAGCATACGCCAACAACTTATCACGCACCTCATCCTGTGTCAGACCTAATGCCTTCGGAGAGGTGAGTTCATCTTGAATTTCTGTATAGCTATGAAATTCCACACTAAAACCAAGCTCACCGAAAAACTTTTTGAAGTGATCCTGACTTTCAAATGCATTGCCAATAGTATTGCGTCCTGTTTTATGCAGGATCGTCGTATTGATCTCGGGCATGGCTTTATTTTGATTATTACGGAATGCTTTTGTCCCTCCATCGCCGCTAATCCAGACACCCCCGAATTTCTCTAGAATTGTTCGTATATTCTTGGCAACAATGGCTTTTTCATCGAAGGTAAGATAGCGAAGCAGTCCTTCGTTAACGATAGTTACCTGCTCATCAGCATCAAAATAATCGCAGACTTTGTCGAAATCAGCTTTACGAAGTGCATTTCCCCCTACGATATGTAAGTTGTGAGGGATTGACGTAATGTTCCCGAGCACCTTTCGTTTGACATCTGCCATTTTAGGCAGGTCAATCTCGACATATTGAATATCGGGGTTAAATTCAGCCATCGCAATACCTCGCGAGGAAAAACCAGACGCAAACTCGATGATTTGGGTCGAACCAGTTTCTGCAAGCAACCGATCGATAAGCTTGCTTCGCGCCTCTAGTTCAACCGCCAAACGATCAACGATCAAATTTTCATCAATTGTTTCGTAATACGTTCTTATACCCTCGAAAATTTGTTTTGAATACGTAATATTTGAAAACGTCCGTGGATAAGCGGTGAGAATGGCCGTTGGTATAATGTCTTCGAACTGAGAATCATCAAATTTAATCATTTCCGTCCTCAATCCTCAAATGTGGCCATCTCTCACGCCACTGTTTCTTTTTTATCCGTTCATGAAAGACAGGCAGTAGTTCGGTTGTCTGAAATTCTGGTATGGGACGCGCAACGAGTCCAAACAGGTCATCAGTACCGTGACAGAAAAGATAACGCAGCTTACCATTCTCAAGTTTGACAGCAACACATGTTGCAGTCTCCACCCAATGGGCAATGCCGTCTTGGGTCGATAAATACGGCGCAAAATCGTTGACGTAATGCATTCGCGCTTGATTGCGAATTTCCCAGTCTGCAAATACATAATCCTTCTGCATTTGCTCATCGTATGCCCAGTCGACTTCGGGCTCTGTGTTATTTTTGTCGAAGTAGACGAGGTCCACGTCCCTCGTCGGTGGCGAATCATTATGCTCAATAGCATCCCAAATTAGATTACGAAAGAACCCAGCACCGATCCACCAGTCCGGTAAGTCTAGCTTCTCGGCAGCTCTGAGGACATCCATCCGCCATGAATCATTCTCGAGAAGACGTGTAATATCTTCTTCGGATTGTACCGTTTCGAAGTCAGGTATCTTGGTACTCATCTTTTAATCATAGCAGGTGATTGACTATCTTTTGAGTGTGTGTCGCTGCAACCATGTATACATCACAATCCCCGCTGCAACGCCGACATTGACCGAACGAGTGCTACCAAATTGTTCGATCGCCACGATCTGTTCACAAACAGCCGCCATATCGCGGCTGAGGCCAGTCCCTTCGCTGCCAAAGACAAGCACGGTCTTTTCAGGCAATGCAACGCTATGTAGCGGTACGCTACCCTCGATATTATCAACACCGATCACATGGTAATCCTGTGCTGTGTCCAAAAAATCATCGATCGTTGGATGATACTGTACATTCATATACAGATCTGTCGCCATCGCGCCGCGCTTATTCCACTGTCGCCGACCAATGACATGCACTTTAGCGACATTAAACGCATTTGCACTACGAACGATCGTGCCCATATTGAAATCCCGTTCCAGATTTTCAACAGCTATCTGGAGTAAATGTCGCTTTGTATCCAGTGTTTTTCTAATGTCATCGACGCTCATTCCGCGAAACTCATCGGTGACATTTCGTTTGTCCTCGGCCATATATTTAGTCTAGCAGCCCTCAGGGTTTTCTTGATATACTAAAAGCATTATGGCAAGCAAACAACCCAAAACAACCTATGAAAACAATCCGTTCTTTATAGCAACGAACGGCATAACCTTACTCTTTGATCTCGCACGTGGTGTTGCTGCGGTGATGATCATTTTCTCGGTCCTCTCGTTCTTTATCAGTGGTCCTGATCGCACGGATGACACGAATTATGATGGCGAGCGCTTCATGAGCACCGTTTCCGGTTGGACACCCGAACAATGGGCACTTGCTATTGCTACCGTGGCAATTATTGGCCTGGCATTTATCATGATCAGCGCACTTTTTGCTGGCGTATCGGCTTACGCATCAGCTCAAATTGCCAAAGGTAAGGCTGTGCCTCTCGGTGAAGCATTTCGTACAGCTTTTGATCATTTATGGAGCTTCGTCTGGCTACAGGTAATTATATTCATCAAGGTGCTCCTCTGGACACTCCTGTTCATCATCCCTGGCATCTATTTCTCAATTCGCTATAGCCTAGCTGGTGTTGCCTTTTACGATACGAGCAAGAACCTTCGCGGCAATGCAGCGATCAAAGAAAGCCTAAAATTAACAAAAAATGGCTGGATCACAACATTCGGATCGAATATGATTTTTAACCTTTTGACGCTCGGCGTACTTGGTTCGCTCGTCTCGACTGGAGTTAATGCAATCTTGTACCAGCAGTTCGAGAAAGTTGGTGATAAAAAACCCGAGGCGCACTGGCTATCTTGGCTCTCGCTCTTTTTGCCAGCTATCGTCATTATCTTTATACTGATTTTTGTTGTTGCACTGGGCATCGGCCTTACACTGGGTGGCGAAATTAACCCATAGACCAGTTGTTGCCCCGTTAGCTGAGTTACGTTATACTCTTTGAGTATCGTAATTTGCGGATGTGGCGGAATTGGTAGACGCGCTAGCTTCAGGTGCTAGTGAGAGCAATCTCGTGGAGGTTCAAGTCCTCTCATCCGCACCACGAAAATAAGTCGACTCAATGCCGACTTATTTTAATAGCAATAAAATAACTTTTACCCGTACAAGGAAGAAAGCCCCGAAGGGGATACGTTGCCTCACGGCAATGCGTCCCTTCGGGGCTTTATGTCCGCGTGGCTAGCGAACGGGCAGCGGGTTACCGGTGAAGGTGCACTGCTCCACGACACGCGCGGAGCCGACCGCTACTCTCGATAGGCCGGACGAAGCCGTACCAACCAGAAAGTAGTAATCGCCGTCGCCAAACTGCAGATTCGACACTGTTGCCATCACTGTCGGTTCGTGTCCGATGACGCCGTCCCATGGAGGTATCCAAGCGATCATGGACCGTGGCTGCAATTCGCCGTTGATCCAGATTGCTGTATCCTCCAATGACACCCACGCCTCGGGCGCGATAGTAAACCACACCCCGGACTCACCGCGCCACTCTCCGTAGAAAGTGAGCGTCAACTGCTGCGGATTGGCTTCGTACGAACTCCCGCATGACAGCGAGTGCCGGTCGAACGCAGTGATGGACAGCGGCTGCGATTTCGCAGTAGCCCCACTTGCAATAAGTGCCGCCACTACTACAGCCAGCGCCACTCCGGCAAGCGAAAGCCTTCGCGTCCAGGAATTACCCATGATCCTCCTCGAATCAACATTGCCTGGTGAGCACCATGCCCATGAAGTATATTATAGCATATAATTACTAAAAGTAAATGACTTATTGAGTCTGCCTAGTTTGGCGCACCAAATCGTACAAAGTCACTACTGTCGTAGTCGTTGCGCAACCATTTGCTCAGTTGTTTTTGATCGATATCCTGTTTAACACCCGTATTCATAATCCCCTGCGGATCAAAGATTTCTCGAATATCATCATATATTTTTTTGACATCATCATCTAGAACACCGTAGGCATAGGGCGCTTTTAGCCGTCCCTCGCCGGCTTCACCAATGATATGACCCCCGTGGCTGGCGACCGCAAGTGACCATTCTTCAAGTAGCTTAAAAATCTTTTGCCTGTCAGCGGCCTTGTGAAAGTCAAGCATTGGGTATGCATAGTACACATTCTGATCAGCATGCCCAGAAAGCGGCAAGGCAACATGTCGCTTCTTCTCAATCTCGACAACCTCTCTAGCAAATTCCTCAAATCGCTCAGGAGGTACATAAGCACCATTAAGAAAACCAGGCGCATAGATATTCTTTTGGTCAGAAAACGTGACTGCAGCAGGCACATGTAGTAGTTCACGTAAAGATTGCGCCTTTTCTTCATCACTCTCTAGGACAACATATGCAGAGGTATCCTTAAAGTGTTTTGCAATTTTTTTGCCAGCCTTCCTTTTTACGCGACCACTCTTATCATCAAATTCAATATATACTACAGCTGCGACACTTCCATTCTCGCTCGCATCACTATAGAACTGGTAGCGGCTCCCCTGAGCTACGACGGTCTCGAATAATGCGCCATCAATAAGTTCCATGATTGCAGGATTAAATTGCCGCAAAACGTCCATGCCATCCCGTGCCGATTCGTGATCAGTAAACGCGATCGCACCAATCAATGGTTTTTCCGGTAGTGACTCGGCCCTCAGAATTACCTCAGAGATAATGCCTAGCGTTCCCTGCCCTCCTATGAAGAGTGGTGCGAGATCGACTGATCCGTTTCGCTGCCTGACCGCTGGAATATTATAGCCCGCATTATCACGCTCCTCGACCGCTAGTGTCTGTATAAGCTCCTGACTGTCTGCTATGAGGTTGTCGACGCCCCGGTAAATCTCTCCTTCGAATGTTTGCAGCCCTTTCTTACGGGCAACATCACGTTTTTTTATCCGACCCGTTTGTATAACATCGCCGTTCGCCAGTACTACTTCTAGCTGGTAGACCCAGTCCGCCATCGCTCCATACTTTCCCGACAGGATACCACTTGCATTATTAGCGATAGCCCCGCCAATCGTACTGTAACTCTGCGAGGCAGGAAATGCCGGGATGTAAAGTCCGTGTAACTTCAATGCTTCGTTCAACGCCTTAGACGTCACCCCTGGTTGTGCACGTACGAGACGCTGTTTCACGTCAACCTCGAATATTGCATCCATATGTGCCTGCATGTCAATGATAACACCACTACCTATTGCAGCACCCGTCTGGTCAGTTCCACTCCCACGAGGCGTCATGGGGAGTACGTGGCCCTTTTCGGCTAGTTGCCACGAAAAGCGAGCCACTTTACGAATGTCGCTCGTTGATCGTGGAAACACGACCATATCAGGTGTTATTGTTAGTACACTGCCATCCGTTGAAAAGCTCCGACGAACACTATCGTTCGTTGTCACCTCTCCCTGTAAGTGTTCATTGAGATATTCTGATACTTTACTCATTTGTCTTTATGATAGCACAAGCGAAATCACGAGAGAATACCCCTGGCGCAACGGGTCTAAATCTGCTATGATTGTCTTCGTATACTTTTATCACGCGGATGTGGTGGAATTGGTAGACACGCATGCCTTAGGAGCATGTGCCGCAAGGCGTGAAGGTTCAAGTCCTTTCATCCGCACCAAGATAGAGCAAAAAATCGACTCAGATCTCATCGAGTCGATTTTATTTTTTTACCATTGTGATGCGACCGTCATGTTCGCCGACTTTTTGATACCCAAGCTTTTTGTACAAGTGAAGGGCTGCGGCATTATCGCCATCTGTTTCAAGCCATACTGTGAGTAGTCCAACTTTTACAGCATAATCATGATGAGCGATTCTAGCAAAGGGATACGCGAGGCCTTTACCAATAGCATCTTCGTACAAGCGAATAGCAAAAGAGTACTCCGCCCCTAACTCAGGCTTAGGGCCTGGCCGAAACCAAATGATTCCTGCCAGGGTATCACTATGATAGAGCGAATATGTCGTGTGGTTTTTTACTGTATACCACTCGTTCGCACTTTCGAGACTGACGAATCGTTTAGCGGCATCGTTTGGTGTATAGCGTTTGATGTGCGGCTGGACCGATGCCACGACCAGATCACAGGCAAGTTTCTCATTCCATCCCTCGTAGACACTCAATCCGGAGTCAGATAAGCTTTGTTCCTGAGTGATATCCAGTAATCGCATATGATTATTGTCTCATAAAAAAGAATGCCCGTCAGGCATCTTCTCGGCGGAAGAAGGCGAGCGTCGCATCTCCATAACTACGATTGTCCACCACAACAACTCCAGGTCTGGTCGGACACTCGTCTCTTCCTGGGTGCGATAATACCATAAGCGCTCCAGGTTTTAAAAGACCCATCAATCGAGTAACTGTGGATAACTGCATATCATGGTACGGCGGATCAGCAAAAATAATGTCAAATTGCTCACCCTCATACGTTGATAACCACTGTGAGACAGAAGCGCGAATCATTTTTGCATGATCCACAATATCTAGTGTAGTAATATTATCAACGACGCTACGGTACGCTTTCCCATCTTTTTCTACAAAGGTTGCATGACTGGAACCACGACTGAGTGCCTCTATACCGATTGCCCCTGTACCCGCAAACGCATCGAGTACTCTCGCGCCTTTAACCTCATCACCAATGCTATTAAATAATGCATTTCGAATACGTTCACCCATTGGATGCGTTTTATGTCCAGGCGGTGCAACAAGCTTTCGACCACCATACTCTCCTGCTATGACACGAATATTCACTTACCGCTCCTGGCTGCTGCCCTGACAGCACAACTGTACCAGGCTAATGTTACGGTACGGATAATCTCTGGAATCAAGCGAGCTTTAGTTTCTCGCGCGAGACGACGCGTCCACCCTGCTCGGGCAAACTCTTCGTATAGTTCCAGTGACTTGATGCGGTGCAAGGCATCATCGAAGAGTACCATAAACCCTTCATTCTTGAGTCGAACAATATCATTGCTTGAGGGTGCCGTCCCGCTTAACCGTGCCGTGGCGAGTGTCGTAGCAACCCCCCACTCAAAGGTAAAGTGCGTTGTCATCACTCCTTTTGCACCCCAGAACTCCCAATTATTCAGTAGCTGATGACGACGACTTTTGCCAGGCAGAACGAGTTTCTTTCTCGTTGTGTTGCGCGTCTCTAGCCCTTCACCGTCACGAAGCTCCGTTAGCTTTTCCTCCAGTGGATAATGATGAGCAGGTGTCAAGCCATCCGTAATTGCATGCGCCAGCCATGATGCTTCAAATGCTGCACGCTCCTTATTACCAGCAACTAGCGCACTCGTCAAATTATGCATGTGATCCTTGATCATATCACGCAGTGCGTTATCATCATGGTCCGTTGGGTCAATATAGTGCCACGGTTCATCCTGACCAGGGCTTTTGCGCTTTATGCCGTCCGGGCCGTTCAGGCCTTCGAAGTGCAATATATTGCTTGATGTTGGAAAATACTGTCGTTTTGGTAACAGATGCCTTAATTCTTTATGGGCACGACGATCAATCCGCTGATGCACACCCATCATGCGGCCCGATTTATTCCGAAGCGTTGTTCCTGAATACATAAAGCGTTATTAGTTCAATTTTGTTAAGCGCTGGTATTTCTCTACTTGTTTCGCTAACTGCTCGTATTGTAACAAATCTTTACCGTTTTCGACGAATGCTCGCGCGGCACGCCCGGCCCGCGCAATCATTCTCGTGTCGCCCAAAGTTGCTACTTGTAAATTCAACTCGCCATGTTGAGCTCGTCCGTAAATTTCCCCCGGCCCCCTTAGGCGTAGATCAACTTCTGCGAGATAAAAACCATCATTTGACTTTTCAATCTCGCGCAGTCGCCTAGACGGAGCATTGGTATCAGACATCATGAGATAGCAATAGCTCTGATGCTCGGATCGACCGACGCGACCGCGCAATTGATGCAACTGCGCCAAGCCGAACCGATCAGCATTCTCAATCATGATAATTGTAGCGTTTGGAACATCCACGCCAACTTCAACGACAGTGGTACTCACGAGGATATCAGTCTTACCTGAGGCGAAATCTGCCATTACTGTCTCTTTTTCGACAGGCTTT
>DCYK01000035.1:11309-43521 GCA_002331045.1 Candidatus Saccharibacteria bacterium UBA2112 | reverse complement strand
CCTTCTGCGTTTACTTCGTAACTCGTATTTGTTGCCTCAAAGAAGTTGACCAATTGCAATGTATCGTTTGCTGCGGCCATCCACTTGGCTGGATTACTGACATTGTAGTGCGGATCAAACCCAAGTTCTTCTAGACGACGATCGGCCAAATACTTCACATATTGATTAATGTAGTCGGCGTTGAGACCGAGAATACCATTTGGTAGTAGATCCTTGTTATACTGCTCTTCCATTGCGACACCATCGAGCACCATTTGCTTGATTTCGTTCGCAAACTCTTCGGTCTGCAAGTCCTCGTTTTCGTCGAGAACCGTCAAAATGAGGTTGATGCCAAATTTGAGATGCAATGATTCGTCACGAACGACCCAATCAATCATCGTACCAAAGTTACGCAACAGATTGCGCTGACGAAAACTGAGTGCCACCATGAAACCGCTGTAGAACCAAATGCCTTCAAGGATAATGTTGTACGCAATGAGGTTACGAATAAAGTCCTTTTTGCCCTCGGTTGTCGTAATATCCAACGTGTCCTCGGTCATGCGCTTGATAAACTTGGTCTCGAATTCCTCTTTGACTGCCATCGATGGCACATCAATGTGTGCTGCGTATGATTTGTCGCGATCAATCGGGAATGTTTCCAGCATATATTCAAACGCCATACAGTGGTTTGCTTCTTCCCACATCTGTTTTGCCAGATACAGGTGACACTCTGCTGCGTTGACATATGGGTACACGCCAAACGCCAGCGCTTTATTAACCAGCAGCTCATTTGGATTAAAGTATGCCATCAGGAACTCCACGGCGTGGCGCTCCTCGTCGGTCATTTTTTTCCAGTCGCTGAGGTCTTGTCCTAACTGAACCTCGTTCGGAAACCAGGTGTTTGCAACTGCCTGTTCATATAGTTCGTATGCCCACTTGTAGGTAACCGGTTTAAGTAGTAATCCGTCCTGGATACCAGTGCCGAGAATGCCTGCCATTATAGTTCCTTAGTCCTTTCCGTAAATGTTGAAATAATCGTGCCATGTCTCTCTACCCCTATTCACAACCATCGCAGATAGTGAGGCTTGCTGGATCGAGTGGTGCCGATGTATTACCGCTTTGCTTTGCGTCATCATCTGCCTGTTGCTGGGCCGCCTGCATCGCAGCGTCAATTGCCTTCAGCTTTTCTTCCAGTGTCATATTGTCGTTGATAATTTGTGATGCGTTCATTTGTGATACCCCTTATACCCTTATTATTTTGTCGTTGTTTTTGTTTGTTATTCGTTATGTCGTCTGCTCATACATTCACCTCTTGTTTTTGTTTTTTAGCAAAGCCAAAGCCAGCTCGACGCGGACCTCCCCCCGACAAACTTTCGGCCTTGTTGACTTTTACGGTACTCTGCTCGGCTGTGTGACGTGGCTTGACGTGTAAGTAATACGTCGTCTTCAGTCCCTTCTTCCATGCCGCCATGTAAATCTTTTCATATTCATCAAGATCTCGTGTCTCAAGGTACATGTTCCGACTAATCGCTTGGTCAACCCACTTTTGAGCGC
The DNA here is from genome assembly GCA_002331045.1 of Candidatus Saccharibacteria bacterium UBA2112. Taxonomy (GTDB): domain Bacteria; phylum Patescibacteriota; class Saccharimonadia; order Saccharimonadales; family Saccharimonadaceae; genus UBA2112. The sequence continues at coordinate 41,988 of DCYK01000035.1, read as the reverse complement.
GAGCTGCGACTTCGATAAATGCATATGGACTCAACTGGAAGCTTGTTTTGTAGACGTCCTTGATATGCTGCGGAATGCTTTCGATCTGCTGAATATCACCCTGAAGGCGCAGGACGTCGTCGCGGACTTTGTCCCACAAGCCAAGTTCTTGCAAGTCACGAATCATATTAACGTTCACCTCGAGGAACTTACCGTTCAATGTTGCGCGACTAAAGATCTGCGCGAACTGTGGGTCAAGCCCTGGCGTCGTACCGGCAATGTGCGCAATATTAGCAGTCGGTGCAATCGCCATCAACGTTGCATTACGCATTCCCTTCTTGACCTTTGGTCGTAGCTTCTCCCAATCCAAGCGCGCCTTGCGTTTGATATCAACCCGAACGCTTCGATCCAGATCCAACTGATCAACCGTATCGATCGGCAGGATACCCTTGCTCCAACCGCTCCCCTTAAACTCTGGGTAGCTGCCAAGCTCCTTGGCCATATCTGCGCTCGCATCAATAGCATGATAGCTGACATATTCCGCCAACTGATCGATCAGATCATATGCCTCTTCGGACTCGTAACTATAGCCAAGCTTTTCGATCACATCGGTAAAGCCCATGATACCAAGGCCAAGTGCACGATTTTGCTTGTTGCTATTCATCGCTTCGGGAATTGGAGTATTGGTGATATCACACAGATTATCCAACTGACGAATCGCACTGCGAGCACTCGATGCCAAACGATCCCAGTCCCACGTCTTGTCATCATTGAGGTGTGCCGACAAGTTGATGCTAATCAGATTACACACAGAGGTGTTTTCTTTGTCCTGTGGCAATGTAATCTCGGTACACAAGTTACTATGATGAATCGTACCAGTGTTGTTATTGAGTGCGCGAACGTTAATGGTGTCCTTCCAGGTGAGCCATGGGTGGCTAGTTGCCTGAAGTACTGTTAGAATTTGACGCCACTGCTCGCGAGCATTGATCTTGCTGAAGTCACGCATTTCGCCCTTTTCGGCCATTTTGACGTACTCAGCATACCGCTTGCTAAACTCTTCACCGTACAGTTCGGTCAGATCGGGCGTCTCGGCAGGATCAAACATATACCAATCCTTGCCCTTTTCAACCCGCTTCATGAACTCGTCACTCAAATAGACGGCCGTATTCGCGATACGAGTACGGAGATACGGATCACCGCTATTTTGCTTGAGGTCCAAAAACTGCGGAAAGTTGAGATGCCAGTTTTCCATGTAGATTGCCGCCGCACCAGCTTTTTTGCCCTTACGACTGACCGCAAACAATGCCGTGTCGATCATCTTAATGAACGGGATCGGACCAGTCGATTCAGTGTTGGTCGTCTTGACTGGGCTACCAGCAGCGCGCAATTTGGTTGCGCCAATGCCGATACCGCCAGTACCCTTGGCAATCCACATTGTATCGCGAACACCCTTGGCAATTGATTCCATATCGTCATCGATATTAAACAAGAAGCAATTAGATAGTTGCGGGAATGCCCCACCGGCGTTGATACGCGTACTGCCACCCGGTACATACTCCAAACGACTCATATGATCATAGAAATCAAGGGCAGCGGCAGTTGGATCTTTTTCATTAAAGCTGAGTCCCATTGCAATACGCATATGCGTGAATTGCGGCACTTCCAATGGTTCGCCACTGTGCTTGCGCAAGGCATAGCGATTTTTGTTCGTTACAACACCCAGATATTTACTCAAAAGATCACGCGAAGGGTCGATTGCTGCAGCCAGCTTTTTCAAATCGAACACTTTATTGTTCATGCGCTTGTCGAGTAGCCCATCGGCAACACCCTCACGAATATACTTTGTAAAGTACTTTGCATGCAGCTTCTTCAATTCAGCTGCATCCTGATAGTGACCGAGAATATTCTTGTAAATATTCTTGAGTAGTAAGCGTGCAGCAATTTTGTCAAAGTCTGGATCGTCTTTGACGTTTTGCAGGGCCGTGTGAATGAGCGCCTCATCCAGTTGCTGTGACGTAATACCGTCAAATAATGTTAATTGTAATTCTGTCGCTACCTGAACAACCTTGCTAATTTGGTCTGGTAGCCCCTCACTGGCTTCGACCAGGGCGAGGTTGATCTTGTTGGCGTCGAATGGTTCGCGGGTGCCATCGCGTTTGACCACGTTGATGCTCATATTCCCCCTTGGTTAGGTGTTATTTTTTCACACTGCTTCCCTTGTTCCTTTTCTTGGTAGTGAAGCGTCTCTCACGAACTTCGATACCTTGTGGGGTGCAAGAAAACGCCCTATCTGTACGACAGATCTGGCGGCGGTTTACCCTCCGTCTTGCACAATGTGTATTTTTGTTGAACTACTACTTTGTAGCGTCTACGTACGACTATAGACCCTAGATATGTGGTTTTCAAGGCCTTTTTTTGTGTTTTTTTGACTACACAGCTTTTATGCTTGTCCTTACCCCTTAAAATGCTCACGTAGTGTTGTAAATAACAAACAGCACGCTACATATAGCGTGTTTGCTTACCCCTGTATATGATTGACACATAGATAGTTAACTTGTTAATATTGTATCAGGAGGATCCATTATGTCATTCGATTTTAGCCAAACATACTTATATAAAATGCACCGCCTCACTAATTCACTCGACCAAGCGTTTGATAGTGCACTCCGTCACCATGCAAACATTAGCTTATCGCAATTCACACTACTCCTTGCCGTGCAGCACTTTGGAACAGCCACACAACGCGCAGTGGCAACATTTCTCGATATCTCCCCCGCCGCCGTTAGCCGACAGGTTGATATTGCAGCGAACAATGGCCGAATCACTATTGTTGAGCGCGAAGACGACCGCCGAACACATCAATTACAGGTCACTACTGACGGTAAACGAAAGATTACCGATGGTATCACGACACTCGAAGAGCATGTGTTTGCAATATTTCGCGATGAGAATCAGAGAACCAACCTAATGGACCATATCGAGACATTACAAAAGAACATTGACCGGCTATAGTGTTGCAGCTTGCTATGATAGTGACATGAGTAGAAATATTAGCAGCGGAACAGTTCATCGATTACCTGCAGATCTCCGGGATGCACTCATAAGCCATCCCACAGCGCTTGCTGCATGGAATACGATTACGCCGCTCGCACGCAATGAGTGGATTTGTTGGGTTATAGGCGCAAAACTCATTGAAACACGCCAGCGGCGCCTTAAACGGGCATACACAGAACTCGCCGAGGGTAAACGACGACCGTGCTGCTGGCCAGGTTGCATGCATCGCGAAAAAAACCGAACATAAAGAACATACCTTGCGACGAAATAATTCCAAGGATCAGGTTACTTGGGTGGTGCAATATTCGTGACTTCAATCGTCCCTGTAATGGGGTAAATGGGACTATCGCCACGCTCAAACGTCCCCGTTACAACGGCACGTTCGTTAAAAGGAAAGTCGCTAATACCAGAGCCAGTGGGACTATCGCCACCGAGGGCATAATACCGCCCTTCATCATCCTGTAGTCCATATGCACACTCTTGCGTTTGCACACCACCCGTATCTTTGTGTGGCAGGCAGAGTATTTCACCACGCACCTGGATTGGACCATTGGGCGGCGGCAGAACAGCTGATTCATCTGACTTGTTCATATCTAGAATCATCCATGCCACAAAGCCGACGATAAATATAAGTACAGCAAGTACAAGTAACATGAGACCGTTTTGCTGCGAGGGAGCTTTTTTTACCATAACCACATAGTAGCAGAGATGTGACTCTTAACAAAAAGTCCAAGCGCGATGGCTTGGACAGTCTTTATGGCGGAGAGGATGGGATGACGTAAGATGACAGACTAGCCCGGGAGGCTATTCCGCCATCAACTAGGAACTGTACAAATCAAAGATTTGACAGTTCGCGAACCTGGCTCGAATCCTGTTTCTTCAAGAAGAAACGAGCCCATCCATAAGGGATGAGCTCGCCTCTCCTGGCGGAGAGGATGGGATTCGAACCCACGGTACGGTTGCCCGCACACACGCTTTCCAAGCGTGCTCCTTCAACCACTCGGACACCTCTCCGTGTCAAAATATATTATACTGTTACGTCTCGCTATACGTACAAGAGAGCACGCTTGGTCCAGGCGTGGTCACGTTCCGCGACCCCGCGAGTCAGGCGGATAAACACAGTTTATCCGTGACGTCGCCTTGCGAACTGCCACTGGCAGTTCTCACCTTCAACTACTCGGACACCTCTCCTCAAAAGCACAATAGACCGTGCAACACGACTCATTTTATCAGAGTTGTATAAATAACACCTTGCATATGGTTGCGTATTTTCGATAGGCGAATCTATAATAAGGGGTAATGTCAAAAACCACCACTCCACCAGCCATTGTCTTGAAGGACCTAAAAAAGGTCTACGGGATGGGTGATGCCGAGCAAACAGTACTAGATGGTATTGATCTCAAGATCCAACGTGGTGAGTTTATCGCTATCATGGGTCCAAGCGGCTGCGGGAAAACAACGCTTCTCAACATCCTCGGGCTACTCGACCATGCTGATGATGGCGAATACTTACTAGATGGTCGATCGGTCGATACGATCTCTAGTGGTCGCCGCGCACGTATTCGCAGCGAGCAGATCGGCTTTGTCTTTCAAAGTTTTAATCTCATTCCCGGATTAAACGTTATCGATAATGTTGCACTCCCCCTTACCTATAAAGGAACGAGTAAAACAAAACGCCTCATCGAGGCAAGCAAGATGCTCAGTACATTCCATCTATCCGAACGCGAGTATTATATGCCCTGGCAGCTGTCCGGCGGCCAGACGCAACGTGTCGCAATCGCACGAGCACTCGTCAATAATCCGTCGATTATCCTAGCAGACGAGCCAACTGGTAATCTAGATAGTCGTTCATCACACGTTATTATGCAAGAACTATCAGATATCCATCAACAAGGGAACACGATCATTATGGTGACACATAATCCTAACCTTACTAGCTATGCTAGTCGCGTCATTACAATGCTCGACGGACAAATTGCTAGCGACACCAAGACACCCCGTCCAAAAAAATCACGCATTGCAACAAAGCAGCGACTGGATTCACGACGCGAGACAAAGAAACAGGCCAAAAAAGAAAAAGTAGCTAGTCAGCAAAGGAGGCGATCGTAATGCGCCTTCGTCTATTAGTTCTCTATCATCTTGCCTGTGCCTATGATTCACTGCGGGCAAACCGCTCTCGAACAATTTTGACCGTTCTGGGGATTGCCATTGGCATCGCAAGCATCATCGTTATCCTGTCTCTCAGCGCAGGTGCATCCCGCATCATCAGTGACCAGGTTAATGACCTAAGCGGCACAGTGGCCGTCGTACGGCCCGGAACAGCCACAGACCAACCCCAACTCAATAATCTAACGTCAGCCCTGGCAGGATCAAAAACAGCCAGCAATCTCACCGAGGAAGACCTTAATGACATTAACCAAATCGATGGCGTTACAGCGGCGGCACCCCTGATGATCATCGGCGGCACAGTAACGGCTGGCGACACTGTTCCCGAAGAGAGTACGATCATTGCCACGACACCCGAGTTACCAACCGTTAGCGAGATGGCTATCCGCGAGGGGCAGTTCATTGACAGCGTCACGAATGTTAACACAGCCGTTATCGGTGCACAGCTAGCAGTCGACCTATTTGGCACTGAGCAAGCCGCAGGCCGTACGTTTCGAACTCATGATAGAACGTTCACGGTGATCGGCATTCTCGCACGTACTGATAACCCAATCAATTATAACAACGTCGATTTCGATCATGCCGCTATTATCAGTCTTGATAGCGGTAAGCAATTTAATCAAAATGTCGCCTCAATCCAACAGATTAATATTCGGACGAATGACAGCAAGGACCTGCCCTCCGTTATCAAACAAGTAGACGTTGAGCTGGCAAAAAACCATTTCGGCGAAAGGGACTTCACCATCCTTGCTGGTGAGGACTTAGCAAGACCAGCGAACGAATTATTTTACGCTATTGGCGCTACCCTAACAGTCGTCGCCGGAATTTCGCTACTGGTTGGTGGAATTGGCGTCATGAATATTATGCTCGTCGGTGTCGCCGAACGCACACGTGAAATCGGTATTCGCAAGGCACTCGGTGCCTCAAATAGCCACATCGTCTGGCAATTCCTCCTAGAATCACTCGTCATGAGCTTGGTTGGCGGTCTCCTTGGCTACGGCCTAGGATACATTGTCGCCTTTGCTGCTGCGCGAACATTTTTGACGTTCAATCCCGTCTTTAGCTGGGAGATTGCTGCTGCTGCCTTTGGTACTGCACTTATCGTTGGGCTTCTGTTCGGTCTTTATCCCTCTATTCGAGCAGCTCGAAAGGACCCAATTGCCTCATTGCGCCAGTACCATTAATCATGTATTTATGGTATAATTATGGCCGCACTCGCGGATCCACCGCGGTCGACAAAGGAGTTAACATATGTGCGCTTTGTGCTACGAACGGCCTGACTGGGTTGTGAACTGCCTGAAGCAGGACAATGCCAAGCTGCTCGGCTCGATCTGGTTTGATGGCAAGAAGCTCGGAGAGCTCGATCTGACACGCAAGCAGCTGGAGAAACTACAAGAACCGGAGTACACAGAGAACAGGATGATGAAAATCGTCTGGGTCGCCGGCGACAACATGGTCTTCACACTGGCGTTCCCCCGACACTCTCTGATACCCGCCGAGCCTGAAGCAGAGGTGGCCTGGATACGAATAGCAGAGGCGTGGCTGTTCTTTAACCATGCAGGCTCTGAGGGTAGTCTCACCCTTGAGGAGCAGCACGGCAATGGATACGACGGCTACATCGTGCTCGGAGAGGATCTGCGACAGATCCCCGCCGACCTCTACGCCGCCGCCCACGCCGCCTTGGCTACTGCGCCAGCCTGAACCTTCTTGACCACGGCGAACCCGAGTGACGCCCCCGCAGTACTTCTGCGGGGGCTCTCTCTTTACTTCGTTAGTTCACTCTTTAGCTTTTCAACCAAATCAACTGGTGTTGGATCAACGCCGTTCAAGATTGCGACATAGATACTCGCAAAGTCCGCATAAATACAGCTCCACAGCATCTGCCGCAATGGCGTATCACCCGCCAGTTCGATCCGCAGCGCCTTTGGCCGCATACCAGACAATAACCGATCGCTTACCTCAAACCGTTTCAGAATACGCGGATGCTCGAACGAACTAACAATGTCAAATACCGCAAATGGTTTTTCAACCGGATGCGATGACCAACCAATAAATTCATTGTGGTTCATTTCGGGATAAACGTTCCAAAATGCCACATTCTTGGCGTTTTCGTTCCAGCTAATTTTCCACTTGTACGCCAGTGGCCCGGTCAGACGGCCACCATAGAACACCGGTGTCTTGCCAACAGCTTGCAATGCCAACTGCTTGGCTGGATTTTTATCGGTTGGGACATCTGGTAGCCACGCTCGGGATTCGTCTCGTAGCCATTCTGCCGCCTCGCCTACTTCGTCCAAGAGTGCCTTTTCAACCACCCCAAACTGAGACAGTAACAAAACTAATGCGCGTAAATTAAATAACATCGCCATGCGCGGCTGCATGCCACTAGGAATGACAACGCGGGCAAGATGATCCGCCTCGGCTCGCTCAACAAGCTTACCGCCAGCCGCCAAGACCCCAACCTGTGCACCACGTTCAATCGCCTGGTCCAATGACGCTAGCGTCTCCTCGGTATTGCCCGAATAACTGCTCGCTACGACAAGTGTTGATTGATCAACATACGTCGGCAATTCATACTCACGCACGACCTCAAACGGAATAGGTAACTTTTCCTCGAGCCATGCCTTTGTCAGCAATGCCGCCAATGCGCTGCCGCCCATACCGGCGACCACAACTTTTGTTATCTCACCACGTACATTCTCTCCGTCCAAGACGGCAACATCAAACTGTACTTGCTGCCACTGATCTGCCGCTATCTGTAGGGCACCCCCCGGATCACGCTGATTTAATACATTTGCATCATCGAGCATACTTCCTCCTATTGCGATTTTTCCTGGTACTATGATACACTTTTTGTAGTTAAAGCATAAGTATTCAACAGTTTATATTTTTGAGGTGGGCATGCCAGAAACAACAACAGACGAACAAGAACTCGCAAAGGCACTTGATAGTGTTGCCGGACTTGGTGGTGATACAACAACGGGATCCAACACACAACGTGATAATGTGCATGATGACGGCCTCGCGCCGATCGTTCCAAGTGACTCACCAGTCGCACCCACCCCTGCACCAATATCACCCCCCGTTGACACCACTCAGCCAAACGACGATGGTAGTGCACAAACAACAAACACCGAGGAGGCCACTCCTGCGGATACAACCACAACTGCCGCTACCACACCCACAGATGACACGGGTACCGATACTACTGCCCCAGCCCCTTCCGGTCCACTTGACAGCATCAAGAATGAAGCACTCAACGAGCTACGTCCACTAGTCGACAAGCTCGGTGTCGCACCAGAAGAAAAATTTGACACCTACCTACTCCTCATCCGTAGCAGCGACGACATGAGCCTCATCGCTCCGGCGCACGAAGCAGCAAAAGCCATTCCGGACGAATCACGTCGTGCCCAAGCGCTACTGGACATCATCAAAGAGATCGATTATCTCACCCATCAGCAGAAAAATAGCCAATAATCAATAAAACGCCTCTGTCAACAGGGGCGTTTTACGTGAGAGATAGTGCTACTACATTACTCTTCTGACTTATGCTCGTGTTCATGAGCCACCGGTGGATCAATCGGTGCCTTACCTGTCTTCACGTGCGTGTGCGTCTGCGCATCTAGCACCGCCTTATCAAGCTCTCGACGACTCTTGAAGTAATACACCGCGCCAAAGGTAATAGCTGCAACCCCCGCTAGTCCAGCGATAACCTCGATTGGTCCAGTCTGCGGTAGCTCATCGACGCCGCATTCCTTGGTGATTGTCACTGTTGCTACATCACTCTTTTCGCCGTTCTGCGTGACAATCGTCCCAGTATTGACTAGCTTTATTGCACCACAGGCCTCTAATTGCGCTGCCTCGGGCAGTGTTGCCGTAAATCGCACATAGGCATTGCTCACCGGTGCATAGTTACCAATATTAATTCCTTTTGTCACCAGATCATTCGAGGTAATCGCGAGACCATCGCCATCCGCATTACTGGCGTTACGGAGTGTTGTCGAGCCTTTTTTGTACGTCACCCCTTGTGGCAACTTATCAATCGCTACCACGTCATCTTGATTGGCTTCACCGGTGTTTTCATAGTAGATCTGATAATCAACCTTTTGGCCTGGTTGTGCCGTGATCGCATCGTGCCATTTATCGGTACCGTGCAAACGAACTTTCTTATGCATCGTAAAGTTGGGCGTATTCATCGTCACCTTGACCTTAAAGATGGCATAACCAGAGTATTCAAAACAACCCGGTACATTCCCATCCATAGATTCGTACCCAACGAGTGCGCCACCATTGGTAACAATACTGTCAGATAACGTAAAGCCTCCGCCAGTTGGCTTTAGCTGATTGACATAGTATGCCGAACCAGCAACATAGGCGACATTAAACTTTTTATCGCTTGTCATGACGGCGTTATCCCAAATTTCCTTGGGCTTGGCGTTGTCTGCGCGCAAAAAGGCGTCGAGAGTAATTTTGTTACTCAGATTTGTCGGTACATTAACTGCAATCCGCGTATTTGTCGCCGTCAGATTCAATTGCGGTTTGGCATTGTTGTGCACCAGAATCCGCACCAAATACTCCTTACCATCCTCGACAGCGATTTCATCTTTCCAATCACCCTTGGTTGTAATACTCGCATCCTTCACCAACATAAAGTTCCGTTCATCGCCATACTGACCATTATTGGTAATTGAGTTAAACGTGATGTATGGCGCGGCGTTTTGTGTCGTGAACGTCTCGCGTTCGGGTCCATAGGCCGAGACGCCAGTCGTAACAGCCAGTGCGACAAACGCAGCCACAACAATAGATACACGGCTCGTCAGAAATGTGCGGATTGTAGAGTAAATAGTTGTTTTCATGGGCTGTTCCTGTTTATGTTGCTTTATACTTTTCTCTCATTCCTGCGCCTATCCGAACTATCGGAATCACCAGAACTGCCTGAACTATCTGATCCACCTGACGAATCTGAGCCATTCGTACCCGACTGGGCCGGTCCAACATCAGAGGTATCACGACTTTCTTCGGCGCCGTCGGCTATTTCATTATCATTCTCATTTGGGTCAGGGCCGCTATAGGTGTCTGGTGGTTCAGCTTCAGGTGTATTAGGACCGCCCGAGTCGACTGGCTCTGGTTGTAGTTGCTCGTCAATCATACTATCAAGTGGATTGTCCGGTGTTTTATCCGGTTCGGATTCCGGTTCCGGTTCTGGCTCTGGTTCTGGCTCTGGACTTGGCGGTGGTGGAGGCGGAGTCTCAGGTGGCGGTGGTGGCGAAGCAGGTGGAGCCTCTGGAGAGGTTGGCGGGTTATATACCGGTGCCGGTTGCTCAACGACAGGGGCAGGCGCTGGCGATGCATATTCGACCGGCGTGCCCATAGCTAGCTGATTACAGCCAGGTATCAAATACCCATGCAACTGACCATCAATGACAATCGGCACTGCCTGGACACCGGAGTAGCCGACATACGTATCGTAAAATACCTGATTCTCGTGCGTACCAAAGATCTCGGTTGGCGCTGGACGACCGTCCATACCATCCCACTGGTTGATACCCCACGATGAATAACCGGGCTGTAGTTCGACCGGTGCACCAAACTCGGCCCCGCGTAATGTTTGTACCAATTCCTGCGTCACCTTATAACGTTCAAGTGGATTCGAGTTCAAGAACTCACCATAGGCGTTGACCTTGGCATGATAGTCAGCAGCAATAGCAGGATCCTGCAGTTCTGCAGGCGACGGCATCGGTGGTGCATCACCGATACCAAACTCCGACAAATAGCTGGCAGTGATCTGTGTATTCCCGCGAAACATGTCTTCTAGGTCCGTTAGTGCGACGTCGATATTACCCTCTAGTAGCGCTGGACTACCCGGGCTAAAGTCGTTTGTATGCGTCTTTGCCTCGAACAGTTCGGATGTGTCAGGCTTGTCAAAATGGTTATCAAAGAACTGCTCTGCCAAGTTCTCTGGTACATGCGGCTGCGGATCATCCCCCGGATGCTCGAGCGGCAAGCCTGATGCACCATCACGGTCTCCCGCTACCGGCATATCACCAGTCCCCACTTTTGGAGTTTCCGGTGCTTCGGGCATATCACCACCGCGCCACGAGGAGATTTTCTCACTGGCATAATCCCAGCCCCGAGGAGCGCCATAGGTCAACCCAGCTCCAAGTGCTGCACCTACTGCGGCTGATCCAATGCCTACATAGACTGCACGACGAAACTTTTTTTGCCTGTTATGGATAGCCTCGTCATAGAGATTTTGCAGTTCCGCTGCGCGTTGATTAATAAAATCAACGACACCTGTCCCGATGTCATTTATTGCGCCAAGATCAATTCCATTCATGCCGCGATGTTCATACTCATCAATCGTACGGCCACCACCAGCGGCCTCAGCAGAAGCGTAGCCTCGTGCAATTCGACCAGCCGCCATCAGTCCTGTCACCCCAACTGCAGCACCGGCTACACCACCAGTCAGCATTGTCGCAGCAGCGCCAGCAGCACCAAATACCATCCCAACACCAGCCATCTTGACCATCCGCTTAAAACGCCCGCCCTTGCTCAACCAGTTGATAAACTTTCCTGTTTTTGTTCCCTGTAGCCGATGAAGTGTTTCTTGCCGTAGTTTCGTCTGCTCCTCATCCATAAAGGTCATCCCCAACTCGAGGGATTTACGGGCCTTGTCGGGATCATCGTCAGCCATGGATTGGATATCTGTATCATGTTGAATGCGGAGATTTGCCAACTTGCGCAATGTCTTTACATAGTCATTATGCACTTCACCATAGGGACGGCTTCTATCGCCACCCTTTTTACTAAACATACGTCGACCACGAACACTACCCCGTTGTGCCAATTCTTCTTTTAGTTGTTCCAAGTCCTCCTCTAGTTGCTGGAGGGACTCACCATACCTCAGGTGATTAGGCTGTGCACCAGTCACACGTGAACGAGCAGGAAAGATAGTAAGTGGCTCAGAATCATCAAGTGCTGGATCATTGTCCTCGTCATCAGTCGTGACGCTAGGATCATCCTCATCGTTATGAGCTCGCGCAGCAGGATCCTTGTCCGACCCTGACTGTGCCTGGTCCGTCGCAAACGCTCCGCTACGGACATCCCATCTATTAGGATCAAACGTCACTCGCAGCTGCCCTGGATTTGGCAACTGTTCGGGACCATTATGTGGACCTTTTGATTTCTTTTCGCCGTTTTCGCTCATGTGATTTTTTGTTTTTTTTGTTGGTATGGAACCGTGTACTTACTCGCATACTAGCATAAGCTATTACAGATGTCAAGCTACACAAAAATACCCCGCAATAGGACGGGGTATTGTATGCAACGATACGTGATTACTGCTGTGGTTTTTGCTCGTCCTGACCAGGGGCAGGAGGAGTACCGGCAGTTGGATCAGGAGCTGGAGGCATCGTTGGCGGTTGTGCCGGTGGCTGCGTTGGTGGTGTCTGTGGTGGCACTGGCGTTTCTGTTGGTGGCACGACAGGCCCAGGAGCTGTTGGATCAACTGGTGCGTTTGGAGTCGTTGTGTCTTGTTGGCTCGTTACTGGTGGCGTTGGTGTGTTCATACTTGGTACAGTTGGCTCACCTGCATCATTGCCGAGTTGCGGCGGCGGAGTCTGTGACTCACGCGGAGGAACAACTGGCGTCTTTGGCTTTTTGCCAAATAGCTTTGCCCAAAAGCCAACTTTTTCTGGCTTTGGTGGCTGTGGTACTTGCGGTGGTTGATTGTCAGATGGTTGCATGTAATATAATCCTGTTTACCTACTTGTTTTAACACTAGCGGATTCGGTAAGGCCTGTCAATCCCACTCACCGATAGACGACGTTATTTTTTCTTTGCTGTTTGCTGCTCTAACTCGGCAATACGCTGCTGAATGAGCCGTAGGTTATTTTGTTGCACCTCAATCGTCTGCAGCGTATCAAACGCCATCGCTTTTAGCTCTTTGATGTCAGTCACTTTTTGTAGATCCATACTTCCTCCAGCTATATTCTATTCCCGTACTTACACTATAGTATACACAACAAAATGGCCCGTAACGATACAGGCCATTCAGTTGTTTCGAGTTTACATCATACCCATGCCCGGCATACCCCCACCACCTGGTGCTGCAGGAGCTTCAGGTTCGGGGAGGTCAACAACCAGTGCGCCCATGGTAATCGCTGTTGCTGCAATCGATACCGCATTTTGTACCGCCTCACGAGTGACGCGAGTTGGATCAATCACACCAGCTTTTTTGACGTCAACCAGTGCACCGCTTGGATCATTGACGTTCACACCCATACCTGCTTTTGCCGCCTCAACTTGGGCTAGGAGCGCCTCACTGTTCATGCCAGCATTGGCGGTAATCAGTGTAAACGGCACGCGCAGTGCTTGTTTAAGAATCTGTCGGCCAGCGTTGAGGCTATCTGACCCATCAGCTTTCAATCCAGCAGAAAGATTCACCAACGTCACGCCGCCGCCAGGAACAATACCTTCAGCTAACGCCGCTTTTGTCGCTGCGACCGCATCGTCGACACGGAATTTCTTTTCGTCGATTTCGGTTTCGGTTGCACCACCAACCTTTATCACGCCAACTTTGCCGGCTAGTGCTGCCGCACGCTTTTCATACTGTTCTTTATCATATTCACTGCTTGCATTTTCAGCCTGCGCGACAATCTGCATGATACGATCCTTGACTGCACTTGGCTTGCCGGCACCCTCGATGATCGTCGTGCTATCTTTGCCAGCAATTACTTTGCGCGCACTACCGACAACATCCATATCAACGTTTTCAAACGTCAAACCGTTATCTTCGCTAATGACCGTCGCGCCCGTCAGCGTTGCCATGTCTTCCAATATCTCCTTGCGGCGATCGCCAAACGATGGCGCCTTGATCGCAACGGTGTTGAGAACTCCCTTGAGCTTATTCAAGATGAGGATACTCATCGCTTCACCCTCAACTTCATCAGCGACCAACACAACGTCTTTCTTGCCTGATTGCGCAAGTTTTTCGATCAGCGGCAAAAATTCCGACACATTACTGATCTTTTTGTCTGTAATAATAATCGCTGGCTTTTCGTAAACGGCCTCCTGACGACTCGCGTCGGTCACAAAGAACGGTGATGCCCAACCGCGATCCAGACTAAAGCCTTCGACCACTTCCGCCTCAAGCTCCAAGCCCTGCCCCGCTTCGACGGTAATCACTGCATCCTTGCCAACTTTGTCGATCATACCGGCGATTTTGTCACCAATCACAGCATCACCTGCACTGATTGTTGCGACCTCAGCAACACGTGCTGTCTTGCCCGAGATACTCTCGCTCAGCTTATCGAGCTGCTTAACAACCTCACTACCAGCTGATTCAATCCCTTTTCGTAGCTCCATCGGATTGTGTCCGGCCGCGATCATGCGATTCGCCTGCTCCAAAATGTTATATGTCAGCACCGTTACGGTTGTCGTGCCGTCACCAGCTGCTTTATTCAGTTTGCTAGCCGCCTGCTTGATCAGTTCGGCACCGGTTTTATACCCGAGCGTCGCATCATCATCTTCGGCAAGTTCTACTGCCTCGGCTACCGTGACACCATCGTGTGTCACCGTCGGACCACCATAGCCCTTGGCGATCACTACATTACGGCCACGGGGACCATATGTTACCTTCACTGCGTCATAGAGTGCTTTCGCACCACCGAGCACGCGCTCGCGAGCATCATCATCATAAAAAACCTTCTTGGCCATTTTACCTCCTCCTAAACTGTCGCTAAAATATCTTCTTCGTTAATAATTAGGTATTCGGTACCGTCTACCTTTAGTTCGGTCGTTGCATACTCTTTGTACACAATCCGGTCACCTTTTTTGATACCTTTCACGTCAGGACCAACGGCTTGTACCGTTGCCATAACTGGTTTTTCTTTAGCCGTATCCGGCAGATAGATACCGCTGGCGGTTTTTGTCTGAGCCTGTTCGCGGACAGCAACCACACGCGCGGCAAGGGGTTTAATAGGTGCACTCATAACGATGCGTGATCCTCCGTTTCTCTCTCGTTAACTTTGTGCTATCCATTGTAAACAAAAAAATTAGCACTTGCAAGTGCCGAGTGCTAACTATCTACTACGTTCTTGATTTAGCGGAGTATACCGTTACGACATGTAGAGCAACATATACATTCCCTCACGCTACTTAGATTGCACACACCCTACCATACTAAACGATGTTAGTTAGCACTTTAGCATTGAGAGTGCCAACTGTATGGTATAATATTATTATGATAGGGAACGACTAGCGTGAAGGTGTCAGACGATCAGTTGGCCGCATGGACAAGGCCGGCATTTGGCAACGAAGAAAAGCTTGCGGCTGATACGGAAGCTGCGATTCGTCGCGCAATCAATAACCATCCAGTTCTTGCCCCGATGAATATTCGCATATTGCCGAAGGGCTCGTTCAAAAACAATACGAATGTTCGACGCGATTCAGATATTGATGTAGCAATTGTCAACCAGGGACTTATATCTCTTCATTTCCACAGCGGGGCGACCTTCGCCCATAGTGGCCTGAGCCCATACACGGGAATAAGCACTTCGGATTTTAAGGCTGCAGTGGGTCAAGCAATGCGTAGCGAATTTGGTAACGGTAACGTAGACGGCAGTGGCAACAAAGTATTCCGGCTACGCGGCTCAGATCGCATCATCAATGCCGATATCATTCCGAGTTCCCGATATTGGTACATGAGTCCGACCCACCATGTCGAAGGCATCGAGTTGATTTTAGACCGACCTGACGGTAATAGACATTTCAACTATCCCGACCAGCACCTTGATAACGGTGTCGCAAAGAACAACCGTACCGGTCGGCGTTACAAGCGTACTGTACGGATTATCAAAAATCTAGAGAACAGGCTCGTTGCTGACGGTATCATAGGCGAGTTTCCGTCATTCCTCATTGAGTGCCTCGCCTATAATGTCCCCGATGGGGTGTATAGCGATAACAAGACATGGCGACAAATTGTCATGGACGCTCTTGTTTATATGTGGGGCTATGCAAATAACACAGCAGAACCTGCCGATCACCTGCGTTGGCTTGAGGTTAGTCATCAGAAATACTTATTTGGCAGTCATCAACGATGGTCAAAGAAAGACGTAACTAACTTTGTCGAAACAGCATTCGAGGTAGTAACATAATGCCGACAAAGAATTGGGCTCGCATTACCATTGCTTTGTTTGCCGCCATCATGCTAGGCATTTCTCTTATTACCGGTGATTCACTCGATGAAAACGGCATACGGTGGATATCCGGCGTTAGCGGTGCTGTCATTCTACTGCTTCTCATTTATGACCGATCGGTATGGAGATGGCCGCTCATTCGCAAATTGGCCGAAAATACAGGTAGGCCGGTAATACGGGGAACGTGGAAAGGGGTGCTCGAGTATACGAAGGACGCCAAAGGAAACCCAGGTTCAATTGACTTTTATCTTTCTGTTGATCAGACGTATTCGCTACTGACAATACGTGGTTTCGTAAGCACTTCGGAATCTTACTCGCTCACTGCGAGTATCGACCGTCCACTTCCTAACCAAAGACGACTCGTTTTTGCATATCACAGTCACGCGCCACATCCGTCGCGCAATAAAAATCGCCCGCATGACGGAACGGCTATACTCAACATTATCGGCATATCGGCTAAATCACTTTCGGGCAGCTATTACACAGATCGCGGAGGTAGTGGCACAATACAGCTGACTGACTATTCGCCAAAACTATCGGAGTCATACGAAGATGCCGCAGCACAAACATACCGTAAAGCCAACTAACCTAAACCTGTTTATAGATGATCCAGACATCATTAAACGAGGAAGCGAGCTCGCCTTGCTAGTTGCTATCGGCCTCTGTAAATATAACCAGGGGTCGCTCCACTTGGCTCGTTATGCGGGGGCACCCCATATCAAGCAACCTTACGACGAGCTCTTTACTTTATATGACCAGGCGATAACAAAAACTTCCGTCAAAGAACTACTTAATATGGTGCCTGATCTTAATCTTGTCATTCCCGTTAGCAATGCAGATCGCGCAAGACTTATCAGTGGTATGATTGCTCTTGATGCGGGTTCAGCACGGCCAGGTATAGATTTCTACAGCGAACATAACGATACGCTTGAACTACCATATCAGTTTGACCAAGATCGCTACGGACTCATTACTATTGATGAGCAATATAGACTTGAGAATCAAGGTATCATTTTTAACGACACCCTTATTTTTTACCACCCATTCCTTCGACGTTTTTTCAATGCTCGCTTTGTTGATACACCAGCGATTCTACGTCATCTACAACAATCAAAAAGCGTCACGCTAAAGCTCGCGCTTGATCCAATTCTTCATGCCACGCCAAACATGCTTGACCAAACAGTTGAATTTGATTACTGGTATGGCCAGTACTTTGATACTACATCTCTCAATGATCGTAATTTTTCAGGAGTTACCGTTCACGGGCGTAATGATACTAACGGCGTACTTGATTTCACATTTCCACTTATAAAAACAGTTACGTACGTCTCAAACTACTCTAATAACGAAAAAGAGTTTCAAATCGAAGAGATTGTCCCTACCGATTCGAGAAAGAGTAGTGGTCATGATTATGTTCTTCACAGATTTGCGCACTTTATATGGAATCAAGAAAATCAGACCTTCCGTCACTTGGATTGCTCTGTACTTATATACACTAAAGAGCAGCATGCAAAAAGGATCAAATACGACTGGAAGCAAAAAGATAGCGAGCGATACGCAAGCACCTACAAACGAAAAAAGTTGTTCCGTCTTGACGGCGAAATGGAACTTAAGGTGGTAAAGGATCTTTTGTTTTCATTCTTTCGTTATAATGAATTAGTTATGGAGTACTTCAGTACCTTACCGGAGGGACTAAACAACGAATAGCTAATAGTTGGGAGATTATATTTAGATCAGGTTTATGCCCTAAGACCAACCGAGCCAAGGTGCATTACCTGAGCCAGTTAACGCCATCGAACCTATATCGGTTTTGGATGAATTTCCAAGACTTGGAGATAAGGCTGAGCCAACCGCCTGGGCGACATACCCGTTTATGCCCGCCGTACCACGCAATAGCGTTGGGGAGGTACCGCCAACTGTGACGAAACCAATGTAGTAACCTCCTGTGGAAGATATTGTTACTACTGACGACAACGCCGCAGAAACAACTCCTATGCCTCCGTTAATCGTAGAGGAAATATTTGCTGTTGAACCGAGTAAAGTTCCTGATGAATCCCAAATCCCTAGCTTCACAAGTGTTGTACTAGAACCAGCGACGAGTACCTGTACATGAAGATTCGTGACGAGATCACCAGCGACAAAAGGAACAAGTGTCGCACGCTGATCACCAGGATTAGGGGTAAACCCACCAGCCGCTATCATGCGTGAGAATGTTTCACCTTTCAACCCCTGAGCTTCTGCTAATATTTGAGCCCTCGTTCGGGCACCGCGACGACTGTTTGTGCCGGTAAGTAATACCTCGCCTAATAGATTGCCTCTAAATTTACTTGCATCATCGACGGTAATATAGTCAGACGAACCGTCTACTCGCACACCCCAGTTTTGCATGGGTGTTTGA
Organism: Candidatus Saccharibacteria bacterium UBA2112; assembly: GCA_002331045.1. Lineage (GTDB taxonomy): Bacteria > Patescibacteriota > Saccharimonadia > Saccharimonadales > Saccharimonadaceae > UBA2112. The sequence continues at coordinate 23,196 of DCYK01000035.1, read as the reverse complement.
GAGTAATCTGCTGCATCATCAAAACTATTCACTAGTACATGTACGCGTTCGCATGATGTGATGCGTACGCCGTCATACGTTCCCGGACTGTCTGAACCTTGTCCGTTACGACGACAAGATGTCCCAAGGATAAATCCATCATTCGCCTGCGTATTACAGTAGATACCATGACGGAAATTGCGAGCACACATACCACCGATAATCTTCCAGTCTTTTGTATACTCGGATATTTTTATTCCATGTGTTCCGTTACTGAAGCACATAGGCCCAATAATAGTGATGTGATCACATGTTACTGATGTACTGTCGCCATATATCTGGATTCCAGGTGCCGTATAACCTACGCCGTTATATGAACATCTTGGACTAATAATTGTTACGTATTTCGATGAGTGAACATCTATACCATAAATGACATTGTAATTGGAGACGTGATTGGTAATTGATGCGCCCCTAGATAATGATGCAGAGTCAATCGCAATACCGAATCGGCAATAACTCGTAATATTGTCGGCATATGTATTATCTGTTGGTGTGCAATATGCCTGATACGTAGGACTGCTGCTATTAAAATAGGCGTCCTCATTAATGCCGTTACGACAATATAATGTACGACAGCGAGTAACGTTAGAGTCGGTACAACCAAAGGTAAGATATATGCCCGCTATACCATTGCGGTCGGTCGTGACGCCGTCACCTCCACAAAACCACACTAAGACATCGCTTGCCGTTGCACGTTTACAGTGCGCAAAAACAAGGCCACATCCTGAATCATCAAGATTAGGTGCAACACCTTCGCCCGGGAACGTGTTAGGGGGTTGTGCACCGAACCCATTCCCGTAAATAGATAGATCCCTTACAGCAGAATCTGTCGTAAGGTTGGCGACGATGACGTTTGCTTTCGGTGTTGTTGAGTAAAGCCGTGAGGTATCGCGGTTTGAGCCTGAGAGTTCAGTTTTGGTCGGTAGGCGCAGCTCATTCACGATAAAACTGGCATTCGGCGGAATATGAACTCGCTCAGCACCCGAATCCAACGCTGCCTGGAACTCAGTGGTCGTGTCCTCCCCAATTACCAATCGTCCGCCAGAAACAGTCGTAGAGGCACTAGTTGAGAGCGTTCCCGAGGTTGACGAGACATAGGTAAATGTACCAACAAGCGGATGTGCATCCCAGGCATAAGCAGTTGAGACCAGAACAGGACCTGCATTGTGAAAGTAGAACTTCATCCCATTCATTGCAGACGAGAAACCGCCTGACGGTGATGTGACCGTGGTACTGCTCGCAGAAACTGATGCGTCAGTAACAACCGTGGCGGGCTTGGCGCCAAATTCCATAACAGATTTCCAGCCAAGTGTCGGTTGTACATCTAAAACATTGTCGCTTGTATCTTTTGGCGCTTCTGCTGCATCAATCGCCGTTCTTGCGTTCTGAGCGCTACTGCCCGCAGCAATGATTGCTGGCTTGCCACTTAATGTACTCCATGTCGGGGCAGCTGCATTAAGCTTCGTTTGCACGCCACTGTCGAGTTGTGCTTCTAGAATGGATCCGTCTTGAATTTCTGTAGCTGTAATAGCATCTGGTGCAATAGCACTATTCGTAACAACATCGTCCCCGAGTTGGGCACTACCAACAGAATCATCTTTGAGCGTGCCGTCAGATTTATGGGACTGCGAAAGATAGTCATTGAGGATTTGACCCCAGGTGCCATTATCTTTGCCTGGTATTGGTAGTCGTGCCATAATTATTTCTATTTCACCCCTTGCATGTCTGCGCTTAGTGTACCATTTTGAATTGCTTATGCCTAGCGGGGTATTTCTAGATACACAAAACCCGCCGCTAGGCGAGACCGAAGTCCCCGTACAGTTTCCCATACGACCGCAAAGTACCTGAACGACGGGTTCAGAACACTTTGCGGTATTTTTTCTACCGTGCCTTTCACGCACTTGCGCTACTCAGGTTAGGTAGGATCTCTAAATTGTAACTGTGCATATGATAATATGCTTATCGCTATTGTAGCATAGAGTATATTTTGTTATGGGCGCTGGCTACAGCGTGACGAATTCCATGTTGTCATCATCATCCCAATACTGCAACCAAATATCCTTTCGTCAGATTCCAGTCGTTCATTTGTCGTCGTATAAACATCAAAGTCAGATATCGTATCATCCACTAATCGATGAATGCGCTTTTCGGTGTTCGCATTGCCGCAGATAAATAGGAGCGTCGGGTAGTTATCCTCAAATATCCAGCCTTCTTCATTATTCTCCTCATACCACTCTATGTGGGCATTGATACGCTTTTTAATAATCCACGTCATCGTTCCAGCTTCGATCATTTCTACGCAGTAGTGCTGATACCTGCCGTCTTTAAGTTCTCGTTTGCGCAAGTAGATATCTGGTAGCGGTCGGAGAAACTCATCGTACTTCGCAAGCTCGGTCTTGGTGAATATCTGCATCGTATCGCCAAACCGCTTCTTAAACTGCACACATAGTTTGGCTACTGCCAAACTATGGTCTACCAGCTGTAAGCTGGCAGAGCTATTCTTGTATTGGTTGCGCAGGATAGATTCGGCAATGTGGCCGTCTGCTGCGTTACGAACAGCTCGGATACCCTTCGCGCTGAGCGAATAGACAGCTGGCTTGCCATAGAGTCGCCAACGTTTTTCATAGGTCTTTTGTAGATAGCCTTGCTCCGTGAGAACTAATAGTCGTTCATAGATTGTCGACTTATCCTTATTTTGCCACTCGCTTACTAACGGTACTGTTACAAACCGAAACTTGCAAATCACTTTTAATAAATCTACTTGCTGTCTACTTAACTTTTTCCTATACTTCGGTTCCTTGACTATCACGACTACTCATCACAATCTCCCACTCATGTACTTTGCCAACTACCATCTGTACACCCACCTACACTGTATTTTAGCCTTATATGTATATATAAAATAAGAAGGAATAAAAAGAAAGTGTAAACAGAGGTGGATGAAAGTAAAAAGGTAGAATTTCGATAGTGGGGTTTTAGTATTGCCGGTGTATGGCTATTTTCAGCCTGCGCTATACTAAAGATATGCCAGATAAGAAACCAATGTCCGATGACGAGCGCCAAGAGTTTGTCGATAACTTGCCGGATGATGAAAAGCGGGACGATGCCGAACAACTCTTCGACGATACTATCGCGCGCGCCGCGCAGCCGCCTCAATCAATACCGGAAATACCGGAGTCTTCCGATGATTATAGCGATACACAAACTCATTCAGATACAACTGAAGATACTTCGCGCTCACGCAGTGATACGTCCCATCAATAGAGCGTTTGAGCTGCGACCAGAAGCCTTCGATAGTATTTGTATGTACTAATCCACGACTATACTCACCAATACTATGATTAACACTGTCATGATAGTAGCCGATGCGATGCAGTGTTTGGTAGACGCGAGCTTGATCGCTGTAGACGATTGAGCCGATTTGGACGCCGTTATGAATGCGCGGCAACAGGACACGGGCACCAGCTGTTGGCACATGTTCGGCTTTGACGTTGCCGTCTCGTTCAACCATACCGAACACGACCGCTTTATTTTGCGTCGTGACATTCTTGCCGCGTTCGCGGCCGCCGATATATGTTTCGTCTGTTTCAATCACGCCAGACAAAGGATTGCTGTCTTGGAGCATGAGGGCGCGGACATGCTTTGCCATGCGCCAGGCTGTTTTGTACGTGACCCCTAAGTGGCGCTCAAGCTCTTTGGCCGAGACACCGTTTTTGGCAACTGAGAACAAGTAGATGACGTAGAACCAATCGCGGAGTGAGGTTGAGGACTTATGGAAGATGGTGCCAGCCAGTGGATGAATCTGGTAGCCGCAATCTTTACATTCGTAGCACTTGCGGCTACGGACACGGTAGTAGCTAGGGTTGATGACGCCACAGTTGGTGCAGGCAGAGAGATTACCGTACGCTTGATCGAACATGTAATCAAGGCAGGTAGCATCGTCTTGAAATCGCTCGTTAAACTGCTTGACCGTGAACGTCTTACTCATATTACTAGTGTATTACAGAGGTTACATGTTGTAAAGGGATAATCAGCTTGATTTATGATTGACCTATATAAATTTTTATGTTAGAATTTTACTATTACGTTTATTTAATAATTGAACAACATACATAAAAATAATGTCCAGAAACTCTCGCACTACCCAGTCACCTTACGAATATATCGACCGAAATGTCGAGGCAGTGCAGTCTGAGCAAGACAAGCCACCTGTAAACAGGGAACGAAATCTAAAAGATATAGAAAACGGTATCGTCAATGACACTTTGACACTCATTGACATGCTTGATGGCACAACACTCCGTTCACGGCACTTACTCTCAGAGGAGCGAGAGTCACCCCAGCCATTTGACGCTGCCCTGTTTCTCGATAAATCTGGTCGCCCCGTCCGTCAATTAATGCACGATTTATGGGACTCCGTAACTGATAAACCTGAGCCAAAATCACTCTTTCTGAATATCGATAAACGACCGTGGCTACGAGCTATGGGATTTAAAGATGGTGAAGAATATAATCTCGATGACATAGATCCAAGTATGGTAACACTTGATGCCGTCGATCCCAGATACTTGCAGCGTGAATTGACCGCTTTGCGTGCACTCTATCTCAACCCTAGCGACTTCAAAGAAATCGACGAAGAAAATTTAGAAGAAACGTGGGAAATGCCGACACAGCTGGATGGTAAAACTATAGCAATTATTGATGAGGTAAAGAGTTCGGGCAACACTCTCAGAATTGCCGTCGAGCTCCTACGTCGTGCGTTCCCTAAGGCACATTTTGAGGGTATATGGTGGTCCGATCCCGGAACAGTCTCATGGCAAGGTGGAGAGGATGTAAACTTTAAAAAGCAATGGGCAGCAAGAGTAGTACCTCCCTGGTATGATGCCCGAAAGGAATCTGGCAGAGGAGTGGGCGATATTGACATATCATATTCGACAACCTCTCCAAGTAAGGCGCAGAGGATTGGTCGATCAGTCCTGAGCGCCCCTGAACGCGACAGTACCGGAAGCTATGTTAGCCACCGGAACCTTAGTGCTGTTATTAGACGAGATGTTGCAGCACTAGCGGATAGATACAAATCGAGAGAACTCGATGACTACAAACCATCTATTGACCTAGATGACGATCTTTATGATCGGCGCGTAGAACAATACTACCAGGAACCCGCCGAAACCGTTTATAAGCGTTGGCGAAGTGAACGATGAGACTAAACCTTTTCTACTTCACCCACCTGAAGAGGTAAAACAAAATCTATCCCACCATCTGGTTCGCCGCCCGGTTGTATAGAATAGTAACCCACCACACGTCTACCTAGTGATTTTGCAGTAAAAACATTCATTGTTTCACCTTTATATTCGTGAGCTAGACTATCAAGCGGCTCAAAGCTAAGTTGATTAGTATTTGATCCAATAGCGAAAACAAAGCATTCATCGTCATCCAATGAGCCATTCACTCCCTGAAAATGCATTTCTTCTCGCTGAGCCATAACCTTACTATTATAGTATAATAGTAACAAAAAAGCAAGCTATTTATTTCAACGTGCCCTTAACCGCTGCTGGAACAAAGTTGCCCGCCTCAACTAGTTGTTGTATATCAGCGAGACCTGTCTCGGCGGTGATAGTTGCGCCATCGGTATCAAAAAGTGTCATGACTTCAATATTTTGCGCATCATCATGGCTAATCAGCGCGGCTCCGGCAGTGTTTGATGTGGTCACCGTATCAACAACTGTATCTTGACCACCCACACCTGCATCGATGACATTGCGACCCTGCAACAATAAACCTTCGACAAACCCGCGAAAAATATCCGGATGCGCCGCAGGAGACTTCGCAATGACGATCGGCCCCTCATCCGGTAACCACTCGGCAAACGCTTTGCCGACATTCCACGCCTGTTCAGTTGATAGCGTCTCACCTACCCGGCCACGAATGTCATATGCAGAAAATGTCGTACTCATAGGTATGTAGTATAGCGTTTTATCTCTGATAATGCCACTGTCAGCAACAGAAAATGGAAAAAACAAAACAGCGGCAGGTATACTGGATAGTATGGAAATCCGCTTTGCCACTAATGATGAAATTGCTCAATGGAATGCACTCATTCTGGCAAACCCCGATGGGGGGAATATCTTTCAAAGCGATGAGTTTGCCCAACAAAAAACGATGGGTGCTTGGACTCCGCGGTACCTCATAGCCGATACGCTGGCGATCACCGTACTGGAAAAATCTGTCCCAGGCCTGGGCACTATGTGGTACATCCCCAAAGGGCCAGGCGTAGGAACAGTTCCACAGCTCGGTGATCTCTTGCGTGCACTGGAACGCTTTGCAGCCAATCACGGTGTTTTCGCTGTCAAGATCGAGCCAGAACTGGAAAAAACAGATGACGCCGTAACGGCTACCAAAGCTTTTGGACTATTACCGGTCGCGCCGATTCAACCGCATTCGTCAACCGTCCTGATAGACCTCACGCCAGAGCTTGATGACATTATGGCCGGACTGAATCAAAAAAGCCGGCATGCCATTCGCCGCGCCGAACGCGACGGTGTCACGGTCAAACAGGTCGAGGCGACCGACAAGAACTGCCGCATCTTCTATGACATGTTCGCCGAAACAGCCAAAGCCCAGGGCTTCATTATTCGTCCCTATGACTACCAGTATAAGTTCTGGCGCCGATTCGCCGACGCAGGGCTAGGCCAGCTGTTCTTTACCTATCACGACGGCAAGCTGATTGCTTGTGGTTTTGCTATGGTATTTGGCGAAAAAAGCCTATATAAAGATGCCGCCAGTACTCGAGAGAAGCCTGTGTATGGTGCAAGCCACCTGATGCAGTGGCATATTATCCAGTGGGCCCGGCAACAAGGTTCACAACTGCATGACCTGGGCGGCGCACCCCCAAGTAACAAAATCCTAGACAAAGACCACCCACACTACGGTATCGGTCGGTTCAAGACCAGTTTTAACAAACATGTTACCGATTACATTGGCGCCTATGACTTACCGATTAAACCCTTACAATACCGAATATGGACAAAATTCGGCGAACGCCTGGCAAAGCGTCATTGGTGGCGCAGATATCATGAAAGTTGGTATTGATATTTTTATAGAAATATTGTAAAATATAGCTATGCTATCTCTCACGAGAGCAGTACCTTTCTTTCTGATGGCGTGCGTGGCCGCCATCACCCTGTCACTCACCGGCTGCACACCCACTGTTGAGGGAGTCCCGGTTTCAGATGGCCTGAAGGTCATCACCGTACCTCTCGACGATGCTTCCATCGCTGCCATTGACTATGACGTTGAAGTCATAATGGACGACTTGACGGACGAGAGAACTCCGTTCGATATCAAAAGAGCACCCTACCTCGATGGTCTCCAGGTGTCAGGAGGCCTGTTGACACCCGACAATACAGGGCTCGACATCCAGTTCGGTGCGGTCGCACGGCAGGGCAACTGCTCCCTCTCGTTTACGGATGCGGTAGGTAAGCGAGGATACTTCGGTTTCGTCATCATGATGGCACACGACACCAAGTCAACGCTCGTAAGCAATGCTCTCGTCGAATCGGCGCAGCAGTACATTGACACCCAACTGAGCTACTGCTTCGAGAACCTCTAAGTCCACCACGTGTCATCCCCGCCTCACTCTTTAGAGGCGGGGGTGACCTCAACCAAGGCTATTGTAGTAATTCCCTGACGACATCTGCATCGTTCCAGGGTTCTTTTTTACCTTTGATAACGCGGAATTTCTCATGTCCCATGCCAGTGATCAGTACCATGTCACCCTTTTTGGCAATATCCAACGCTTTTTTGATTGCGTCACGCCGATCAGCGATCTCAGTCGTCTTGCCATCGCCCTTTACTGATTGAATTCCTTCCATGATCGCTGCACGGATAACATCTGGATCTTCGTTATAACTTTCTTCATCAGTCAGAACAATTCGGTCAGCCAGCCTTGCTGCAATCTCTCCCATGATCGGCCGTTTCTCACGATCGCGATCGCCACACGAGCCAAACACAAGGATAATCCGATTCTTAGCAATTGCTTTGGCTGCCGTTAAAAACTGCTGTAATCCATCCGGCGTATGTGCATAGTCAACGATGACATCGTACTCCTTATTAGTCTCGACACGTTCGAACCGGCCGGGAATCTCCTCGAGATTAGCGACGCCTTCAATAATGTCATTCAGCCGTAGTCCTAGCAGATATGCCGTCGCGACTGCTGCGGCCATGTTCGAAATATTGAACTCTCCTGGCAGTGCTGTTGCCAAATCCAACTTCGTCTGATGATCGACAACCACCGTCGCTTCACTTCCCTTACGATATAGCTTGGTATGCGTGATCTTTGCCTCGGCCTCGTCGTGCTTGCCATACGTAATTTTTTGTGCACCGGCATGAAATTGATCAAAGTACTCGAACCACTCGTCATCACGGTTGAGCACGATAAATTCCGGCTCACCCTTGAACAGTTTCGATTTGGCGGCTGCGTAGTTCTCCATCGTCTTGTGATAGTCCAGATGGTCCTGGGTGAGATTAGTCATAATCGCCGCCTTGATCGGCACACCATCCAGCTTGTGCTGATGGAGGGCATGACTCGTGACTTCTAGGAGCGTATAGTCAACCTTCGCCCGTTTGGCATCACGAAAAAAGCGTGTAATCTGATCAGTTGTCGGTACTGTTGCGTTCAGGTCATTGATCGTCCGCTTGCCATCTACCTCAATCACCGCTGTTGTAAACATCGCTGTCTTGTAGCCGGCCTCCTTGAGGATTTCGTTCAGATAGCACAACGTGGTCGTCTTGCCATTCGTCCCGGTTGCCGCTATAACCTTCAGGTGTTTTGCGGGATCACCGTACCGTGTCCGCACGAGCTTGACGCGGCTGCGCCGATAACCTTCCTCAATTCCTCGCACCATACCCATCGGCAAGGCCCGCCGTACCGTACTCGTCAACAGTTTCTTCATACGTTTATTTTATCACTCCTCGCTTGCCGCAACCATGAAAACAGTGCCGTGCTACCATAGAATTCATGACTATCGTCACATTTGATCAGGTAGCGAAGCAGTTACGTAACGGCAAGATCGGCGTAATGCCGACCGATACGGTCTATGGGCTCGTGGCCCGCGCCAGTGATACATCGGCAGTACGAGACATGTATAGCCTGAAAAACCGCGAGAAGAAACCAGGTACGCTGATCGCTGCGAATACCGAGCAGTTAGTTGCTCTCGGCGTTCCGCAAACAGAGATCGATAAAGTGAAGCAGTGGTGGCCCAATCCACTGAGCGCCGTGCTTACCATCGAGGGCCACGACTACCTCCATCAAGGTGTCGGTACGCTCGCTATGCGCGTCGTCGCTCACCCACAGCTACTACGCCTACTGGAGCAAACCGGACCGTTGATCACTAGTAGCGCTAATCAGCCAGGACAACCACCAGCAACAACCATCGCTGAGGCGATCGCTTACTTCGGTGAAGATAGTGATTTCTATGTTGACGGCGGCACAATTACAAGTACCCAACCTTCAACGATTGTCCGCCCAACAGATAACGGCCTAGAGATACTCCGCCAGGGCAGTATTCAACTATAGACTTTACGAATAGCAATCTGGCCCCTATACTAACAGGGATGAAAATTCTTGGTATCGAAAGTAGTTGCGATGAGACCGCCGCGTCAGTTGTCGAAGATGGGCGTATTCTTCATTCATTTGTTGTGCAGACACAGATCGATATCCACAAACAGTACGGTGGCGTGGTACCCGAGGTCGCTGCGCGTAGTCACATCGAGGTCATCAACCCCGTTATCAACCAGGCATTAACTGAAGCCGGCTGCGACTGGGATGACATTGATGCCATTGCTGTTACCTATGCCCCTGGCCTGATCGGATCGCTCCTCGTCGGCACACTTGCAGCACGAACCCTTGCAATCATTCACCGCAAACCACTCTATCCTATTCACCACGTCGAGGCGCATGTGTATGCAAATTTTATCACCGAAAAGCGCGAGAGCGGGGTGAATTCACTAAGCAACCTCTCTTTCCCCTCAAAACAACCGACTTTCCCTATGCTCGCCCTCATTGTTTCTGGTAACCATTCCAATCTTGTTTTATTCCGCAATCATGGCGATTACGAACTATTGGGACAAACGCAGGATGATGCCGTCGGCGAAGCGTTCGACAAGGTGGCAAAAATCATCGGCCTGCCCTACCCTGGCGGCCCGTCGATCGCCAAAGCCGCGCTGGACGGTGACCCGCAAAAATACACGTTACCCAAGGCTAGGTTAGACAATCCATACAATTTTTCGTTCTCTGGACTCAAGACAGCCCTTCTGAGGACCGTCCAGCGTGAAACCGGTCATGATTACACATTTCCCTCTCACGAGCTTCCTAGGCTCTTAAACGACGTCCAGCGGGCAAACTTTGCTGCATCGTTTCAGCGCACAGCTATCGAAACACTCGTCGACAAAACCGAGCGAGCCTTCCGTGACTATACTCCGACTTCTGTTGTCATCGCCGGTGGCGTCGCCGCCAATCAAGAACTTCGCCGTCAGCTATCTAAACGGCTACCGATTATTATCGAATATGCCCCAATGCAGCTTTGTACCGACAATGGTGCCATGATTGCCGCCCTCGGTTACTACGTCGCACAAAAAAAGAATCCCGTGGATCCATATGAGTTAGAAGTTGTACCGAGCTTGTCGATGACCAAGACGGCGTGAGCCAGTTCCTAAATCTATAAATTTTATAAACTTAGGAACTGCCAGGTGGTTGGGATCTATGCCTCACGGCAATGATCTTACCCACCTGGTTGCAGCTTCCTCTACTAATTGTACCCGTTCCCGTACATGGCATTGATCCACGGTACGAGTAAGCGGGCGGCGAGGGCACCGTTGGGCACCGTCACGGCAATGCTGTGATCAGGTGCGACCATCATTCCACTGAGTCCGAGGTACTCGTACTGCAGAGACATCGTGGAGTGGCAGTCGCTGTCTTGTTTCTCAATACGCAGACCGCCACTCTCATAGTCGGCCTCTAGTCTGACCGAGTGCGGCACATCAAAGCACCTGTTCTGACAGGCCAGCGCATGACGTGGACTGGCAAACCAATAGGCGTTGAGGAGACTGTAGTTCTGATCAAGCTGGACTGGAGCGAGAGCTTCGTTTTCGATCTCGACTTCTTCACCCCCTCGGTGCATCGTGTAGAACTTTGCGGGTGGCAGCCCGCTGACAACATCCCGAAAGAAGTGGTCGAGCCTGACAACTGAATCTACTCTGGTCATATGAACCTCTGGTGTTGTGAGTGTAGCATTTTGGCGAGCTACCAGCACACAAAATATGCTCGTAGCTCGCCAAAATAAAGGAAGCTGAATTATTAATCTACCTCTGGAGTCTCCGTACTCGAACTTAACTCACAAAGATGACTTTATTATAGCATAATAATACATAATGTCAATCTATAACTCTGTTAACGTCGCTTTAACACACGGATAACTTTTTTACCAAGTGGTAACCCTTTGGCCCACACAACATACAGGGGTGATAATGGTTTGTCATACGTTCCTACGAGTGTGTCCTCGTGATCGGCAAACCCACGCTTGAAGTTGCTGACCCCGTCAGATACCAAACCGTTCATGTCATACCGCTCAATTCCCCACTCGCGCATTTTACGAATAGCATGCCACTTCAACGCGTAGTTGGCACGTGTATCCTGGCCGTCCTGATTCATACCACCGTATAGCTCGAAAGCAGTTGATGCACTGATCGCGAGCCACAAAAACGCTATTGGCCAGCCATCACGATAGGCGGCAAACACCGGCGATGACTCACCGAGACTATCAAATACATCGTAGTAGTACTGATC
>DCYK01000035.1:0-10922 GCA_002331045.1 Candidatus Saccharibacteria bacterium UBA2112 | reverse complement strand
CACTTCTCTAACTCCTCCCGCTCCTTGACCTGGCGGATCTCGATGCTTTTTTCATTACTAGACTTACGAATGTATTGCCGAGTCTTTTTACTCATAGGTGCTAGTAGTTTTTCTTCGGATTGATGCAGATCAAGAATGAGTGTATGAGGAATCAAGATAGTGTTTTCTGCTTTTCTCCATCCATCCGGTAAGACCGGCAGCTCGGCCCAGTCAGGCTCTATACTCACCGCCACAGCACCGTGGCGAGATTTAGCGTGATTTGCAAGGGCGTCCAAAACACTGGCCGTATACCGCATGTCCCCTACCGGACCGCGTGGTACGTATACCAATGCACGAAATGGGCCCGGTAAACGACGTATCAGTAACTGCACTCCCCCGATAGACCTGTCGTTCATGTCCAGAGCTATCAGTCGCTCAGCTTTCCAGCCATGCCGCTCTTTGGTCTGCCCCCAACCCCATAATTGTAGTGGATGCCCCCCCTGCTCTAGAACGAAGTTATCCCATTCTTCTCTGTTGTCACATGTCGTGAGCGAAATCATGATCTGATTATACAACGATATGGCTATGCTATACTAATAGAGAAGAAGCCTCACGTGAAAAAGCTGTGCTTGCAAAAATCATAAAATCTGTCTTTACACGTGAAAATTATGCATAATAATGTTCTGATAGTATTATCAGAACATAAGAGAGAAGGTAGAGAAAGCGTATGAAGCTTGGAAAGACCTACAATCCACAAGAATTCGAACCTACAATTTATCAGATGTGGGAGACAGCAGACGCCTTTAAACCAAGCGGTAGGGGAGAGCCCTATAGTATCGTTATGCCCCCTGCTAACGCTAATGGGAATCTCCATATCGGCCATGCGCTCACCATTGGCCTCGAGGACACCCTTACCCGTTATTACCGCATGCAGGGGAGAGATGTCGTTTATATTCCCGGCGAAGATCATGCCGGTCTGGAAACATGGGTGGTATACGAACGCGAGCTCGAAAAGGACGGAAAGTCACGTTTTGATTTCAGCAGGGAAGAGAACTACGCAAATGTCCGCGACTTTGTAAACATGCATCGTCACAACACCGAATCACAGATTCGTGCACTTGGTGCCAGCGTATCTTGGAATGATCTTGTCTATACGCTCGATAAAAAGGTGGTCAATAGAGCATATAAAACATTCAAGAAACTATGGGACGAGGGACTCATTTACAGGGGTGAGCGTATCGTGAATTACAGTACGAAATACCAGACCGGTTACGCTGATATCGAAGTAACGCACAAAACAGAAAAGGGGACTCTGTGGAAGATTGCCTACCCTGTCATTGACCATGTCGCTGAAATTGTCGTCGCGACCACACGTCCCGAGACATTACTAGGTGACACAGCCATTGCTGTTCACCCTGATGATGAACGGTATAAATACCTGATTGGATCACACGTTATGGTACCCCTCACGCAACGTGAGATCCCCGTCATTGCAGATGAACATGTTGATCCAGCATTCGGCACAGGTGCCGTCAAAGTCACGCCTGCCCACGATCCTAACGACTTCGAAATAGGCGAGCGACACAATCTACCGCGTCTCCAAGTCATCGATTACGATGGCAAGATGATCAATGTTCCTCCAGAATTCGCAGGTCTAGAGGTTGCAGATGCCCGCAAGAAAATCCTTGCTACACTCGAGGCAGCTGAATTACGTCGTGGCGAAGAGGAAATCGAGCATTCCGTTGGGTATGACTACAAAAGTGGTTTGCCGATCCAGCCGCTCATCAAGGAACAATGGTTCCTCAAGATGAAACCACTTGCACTACGTGCTATCGAAGCGATCAAGGCTGATGAGATTACTTTTTACCCGGCCAGCAAGAAGGCTGCTCTGCTCAACTATCTCGAGAACATTCACGACTGGAATCTCAGTCGACAAATACCATGGGGTATACCAATTCCGGCCTTTCAGAACAGTAATGACCCGAATGACTGGATCTTTGACGACAGAGTAGACCAAGAAACTATCGATGTAAATGGTACAACATATGTACGTGAAGAAGATACATTTGATACATGGTTTTCAAGCGGCCAGTGGCCATTTGTTACGACCGATTATCTAGAAGAAGGGGAGTTAGCAAAATACTACCCCCTCAGTGTCATGGAGACGGGGTACGACATTCTTTTTCCATGGGTATCTCGCATGATTATGTTTGGTCTATACACAACCGACACAGTACCATTTAAAGATGTCTACCTGCATGGACTTGTTCTCGATGAAAAAGGCCAAAAGATGAGCAAGAGTAAGGGTAACGTTATTAATCCTATGGATATGGTTATTGCCTACGGTTCAGATGCCCTACGCCTAGGACTCGTCACTAGCCGAAGTGCCGGTCAAAATCAGGCCTTCGGTGAATCTCGCGTTGTCACAGGACGAAATTTCTGCAATAAACTGTGGAATATCGCTCGCTATATTGAGGGTGCCTTGCCAGAAGACTTTGAACTGGCAAAACCAATTCCTACCAGCCTAGCAGATCACTGGATTGTTAATCGCCTAAATAAGGCAGCCGACACGATTTCGCAGCAAATAGAAGAGTACCGCTTTGCCGAGGCAAGTGAGACAGTCTACCATGTTGTATGGGATGATGTTGCTGATTGGTATATTGAGGCAAGCAAAAAACAATCTAATTCTCAGCTACTTGGCTGGGTACTTGATACCGTACTGCGCATTACTCATCCATTCGTACCTTTTGTTACCGAGGCGATCTGGCAAACACTCGAATGGCATACGGGTGAACTTTTGGCTCAGAGCCACTGGCCAGAAAAGCCACAATACGATGACATTGCAGCAGGGGAATTTGAACAGCTACAAAAGCTCGTTGTTGAAACAAGGTACGTTCTCAGCGAGTTACCTCCCGGAAAACGCTACACCATGCTCTACCAGAACGACTCGCTCATCCACGATAACAGCGATCTCATTGTATGGCTGGCGAGGCTCGGGACTATCGAACAATCTGATCAGCCACAAGGCCTACGCCTCGCGGCAAGCAATCGCGAAGCCTGGTTAGATATCGATGAAGAGACACTGTATGAGCACCAGACCAATCTCGAACGTCGCTTAGGACAAGCGAAGGAAGAGGTGGGCACGCTATCTGCGCGCCTCGAAAACCCTAACTATATTGCCAAGGCGCCCGAACACTTAGTCGAAGAGACACATAGACAGCTCGATGAAAAGAGAGCACTCATCACACGACTTGAGCACGAGTTGAATGTCCTCGAATAGTCGTCTCTATGCGTGCGGCCAGATAACGCCGCTACTGCCAAAGTAGCTATTGCGACCAAAGTACTTCTCTAGATTGTATTTTCGGTAATCATCACGCGGTTGCGCACGTGGGATGGTTGCAAAAGCATGTGATAACGAAGCACGCTCTACATGCGTGTGGGCATGTCCACTAAAGTCAAAGGCATGAGACCCTGCGCCGATAGCCGCCGTGACTGCTGGTAGAGCAAGGGCAAATGCCTTGTCGAACTTGGTATCATGTACCAAGATACCAAGAGCAACAACAATGCCGAGACCGATAAGAATTCGTTGAAAAAGTGTGGTGAACATATTTATTTTGATTAGGTTACTTCATCATAGTAGCATAAGCTGTATTATTTGTCAATTCTATGTCATCAGTATATACAACCTCACATTGTCCATAAGCATGGAATACGACGAAGAAGGAAAAGGGCTTGTCTGCGCCAATAAAAATGGCCCCAGCACGCTCCTAGCGTCCTATAGAGCGATTTTTTGCGCAAGGGCAGCTAACGCTGCATGATCCGGTTCAGCACTCATATCGGCACGGTTATGATAATCCTTTGGGTCGGTGAAAGGGATGAGCTGCACGTGAGCATGTGGTACATCGACGCCAACTATCTGTACACCAACATAGGGAACACCCAGAGTGCTGCGCAGATGTCGTGCTACTTTTTTGACACTTGTCATTAAACAGTGGTAATCCCTATCTTCAAGGTCCCAAACAAATTCCACCTGCTTTTTTGGAATGACGAGGGTGTGACCTTCAACTATTGGGTGAATATCCAGAAACGCATAGGTATCTGCGTCCTCATAAATCTTGTGGCTTGGGATTTCGCCTTTGATGATCCTAGTAAACAGTGAGTCTGACATGTTTTTATTATACCAGCTGTTTTACCTCTGTTTATAATTGACATTTTAGCATAAACGTGTTAGTATGTTTAACATGAGTATTCACTCTGAAGGCATGCCTCACAAGACACTTGACAGGCTCGCCCCAGAAGATGTTGAAGTGAGTGATCTCACTACAGCAGATCTCCCTGAATTAAAGGGACTTTTTGAAAGAAATAGAGATCACTTTGCATCTGGTGGTTTTGTCAATGCAAATCATTACGAAGAATTCGAGAAAAGACTCCGTGGTGAACGACATGATGATGACATGCGCCTTGTTGGGATGCGGGTCAACGATACCCTAGTTGGCTTTGGTACGGCTGTACCGGACGCAGAAATTACCGGAGCATATGAAATTGCTGGAGCCGTGGATCAAGAATACACCCGTAGGGGAATTGCGCTTGCGGCCCTGACAGCCTTCGTCGATTACGAAGATAACCTTGGACATGATTTAACAGCCGAGGTAAGAACCGATAATTATCCCGTTATCATGCTCCTCGATAAACTGGATTTTGTACGCAAGAGGAGACGGGAAGAGAATGTATTGTATGTTCGTAAGGCAATGGGGCTCGAGGAGTTTACCGCACGATTTTGGAAACAGTGACATCTGTTAAAATAGTTAAGATGGAGAGATGCAGGAGTGGTTGAACTGGCCGCTCTCGAAAAGCGGTATGGGGCAACTCATCGAGGGTTCGAATCCCTCTCTCTCCGCCAATTTAATAATCTCAGGCCCTGTGTCTGAGGTTATTAAATTGAGGAGTGAATGAATTTGATCCCGAGATTCGAGACTGAAAGTTGTCAGACCTGAGGGATTGCGAAGTGTGACCGAGCCCCTCCAGAAAAGCAAAAGCCCCGCGCGAGAACGCGGAGCTTTTGCTCGACGCTCATTCCCGCTACGGGGGATAGTGTGATTTTCTCCTTTTTTCGGCAGCTCATCGATCCTGTAACTGTCGCGGGGAGTGTCCGACGTGCCAAGAAGATTCACCATCCGGCAAGGTACAGAACGCATAGCTACATGGGTAGGCCACTATCTCCTCACCACACATACGCGTTCGTTCCTCTGCATGCTCGACCGCCCTCTGCTCCGTGAAGCTATCCTTCTTTCCGCAGGCACGCTGCCATCGATACCTGTCTCCGCTATCCATGCGCTCGACAACCTCGAGAGCTTCGGCAGAGAGACGTCGCTGTGCCCTTTGCTGCTGCTGTGGCAATCGGCACCGTTTTAACACTAGGGGAGCATGTCCCCTGTGACGACCCTTGCTATTACGCCGTGGCATTCTCGCCACCTCCGTTCGCTTGTTCATGTGCACAAAAAAGTGTTTACTAATTATACCATTTATTCCATTTAGATCAACTATCATTGTGATAGCCCCAGACAGTATTGTTACCTCTGTAAAATTATGATACAATCACTGGATGTTGAGCATTTGCTCACGTATGCACCCGTAGCTCAGCTGGATAGAGCGTTGGCTTGCGGAGCCAAAGGTCATAGGTTCAAATCCTGTCGGGTGTACCAATTTCTATGTAACATAAAAACTACCTCGTCTGAGGTAGTTTTTGTTATGATACGCATATGAACTTTATTCTTATTGGTCTATTACTTGGCGTTTTTACTCTCATAAACATACTTGCACCTATCTCTGGTTCAGCCACAGTTACCCCAGTCTTAACAGGTCTTGTTGGAGCAAAAGACGCAATAGCCGTGGCTACCGTATTTTTCTTTCTTACGTGCATACCAAGAGTTTATCTGTTCCGTGAGTACATTCGTTGGGACATCGTGAAGCTTTTATGGCCAATTTCAATTCTAGGTGCGCTTGCTGGAAGCATTCTATTCATCCATATTAGCGAGTTAGTTGTTTCGCTGATTATTCTGGCATTTCTCATTTATTTTCTCTCTCAAAAACTGCAAGCGTCATTTAGTAGCAAAAAAACTACCGAACGTAAGACAACAAAACACGGTGTGGCATCTGTCGGTTTTTTCTCTGGTGCTCTACAAGGAACAGGATTGGCAGGAAGCGATCTAAGGAATGGTTATCTGTTAAGCCGAGGACTGGCTATACCGAATCTACACGGAACAACTGCACTAATAGGAGGTGCCAACTTCTTGTTTGCAAGCATCTCCCGCGTTGTATCTGGTGAACTGACATTTCAGATGGCTTATCCGATCCTGCTACTCCTTCCAGTTATTGTCCTGGCTACCTATATTGGACGCCATCTAACACTTAAGCTGCCAAAGATCTGGCAGGACCGGTTCGCGCTACTCGTAATGGTAATTGCACTGGGGATGATTACATTTAAACTGTTTGAATATCTGTAAATCTAGTTCTAACATCGTTCATTATGCTGTACCAAGAAAAAATGCCTTCATAACGAAGGCATTTTTTCTTGGCTCATTACGCGTAACCTATAGACGCAACATTCGCACGAGGCGATCAACTGCATCCAATTTGAGATCTTTCATCGGCATACGCTCCCCGAGTACATCAACAATATCTTCGCCAACTTCCTCTGGGAAATAAACGGTCACGCTTGGCTGGAATCGCTGTGTGGGAATCAGCATGATCGAATATTCATCACCGTCACGTACCACACCAAATGATTTAAAATTATCGTAACTGTATAAACGATTATCAACCATCAGTCCATCATCGGTCAGTGAATAGGCGAGTTCACGAGGTGGACGGCGCAAATACACAATAACGATAAAGGCAATAACCACGATCAGCGCTGTGAATGACCATGCTTGCATCAATACCGACAGGCCGATTAGCGCCACAACGACAATACCAAATGCCACAAACCATCCTGCGCCCTTTTCCTGATGAATGTATTCTTTTGCCGTCCAAGCAACAGGCTGCTCTAGAGGCTCAGCCTCTTCATTATCTTCTTGGTCTACCTCTGTTTCGGTGCTTACCGAGTTGGATTCCCTCACTGCAGCATTATCTACAGGCTCGCTCATTTGGGGCTCAGCTACTGCCGCAGCAGGTGACGGCGAGGCCTCAACCGGCGAGACAGGCCCAGGCGAGGGGGGAGTTGGTGTTGGTTCATCCAGGGCTTGCTGCATTGCAGCCGAATCAATCACTGGACGCGAAGATTCAACTGGCTGCAGCGGTTCGATAGTTCGCGAGGGTTGCGGCACACCGACAGATTGCGGCGGCTGAGTAGGTGGAACAGGCGGGGGGGATGGTTGCCCCTGACCAGGTTGCGGCACACTATCCTGCGGTACATTCGGTTGCATGGTAACAGTATAGCATGAGCAAAATAGAATA
Organism: Candidatus Saccharibacteria bacterium UBA2112; assembly: GCA_002331045.1. Classification (GTDB taxonomy): domain Bacteria; phylum Patescibacteriota; class Saccharimonadia; order Saccharimonadales; family Saccharimonadaceae; genus UBA2112. Next base: position 3,488 of record DCYK01000035.1, on the reverse strand, counting down.
GACTACTGAGAAATTACTCGGTACGGCGGCCAGTAATAAGATTGTAGATGAGCACAATCAGTGCGACAACTAACAACAAGTGAATCAGTCCACCGCCAATCTCTCCGATAAATCCTAGTAACCATAGTACGATCAGTACGACGACAATTGCCCAGAGCATACATTAATCTCCTTTAATTATTTCTTAAAAACACTCAACAATAGATATAATAGGCAATCTAGATGAGATAGAGCTTAAAATAACCAACAATAATCCTTCAGCTATTATTAGTTGCTGCTTCCGCCAAGGTAAGTATAGTAGCCAGAAACCCATCCACAAACGGTGGTAGATTCTGTCTCTAGCCTCATGCCTGTAATATAGTTGTCAGAGTCATCACCGGTTTGACACGTCTCACTGTACTTTCTGTAACCTACTGCGTATCGGTACCGGTCATTACCACTATTGATAGGATCCTTCGGTAACTGAGACATGTATTTTGGTACAAGCGAGCTCTCTATCGAGTCCATATAACAGCCATTCCTCGGATCACCGGCAGCGTGAAGTGTATTGTTACAGTTGGGATAGCCTCCGTTATCAATATGGTATAGCTCCAGCGCTTTTTCGATTGATTTCATCTCCGCCAGCCGCTCCGCATCCCTTGCACTAGCGGTGATACCGTTATACGCCACGATAGTAATCGCTGCTAAAATACCTATCACGACAACAACGATCAATAGTTCAACAATCGTAAATCCTTGTTTATTTTTCGCCCACTTCATGTATATGATTATACACAACCTATCGACGAGTATAATAGAAGGGATGAGTACCCTAGAGGATCACATGAAAGCAGCACCATTTACACTACAGGCTATTCAGCAAATTATTACAGAATATCCGACACCCTTTCACTTGTACAACCAGCAAGGAATAGCCAGAACTGCCCAAAAATTAAATAAGACATTCAGGTGGGCTAATGGCTTCAGGAACTACTATGCCGTCAAGGCATTACCAAACCCAACAATTCTCAAACTACTTATCGACGAAGGAATGGGCCTAGACTGCAGTTCACTAGCCGAGCTGATCCTAGCCGAAAGAGTCGGCGCACGTGGTGAACAAATCATGTTCACCAGCAACGATACCACCAGTGATGAATATCGCAAAGCGGCCGCGTTGGGTGCGATTATCAACCTCGACGATATATCTCATATCGAATTCTTGGAACAATCACTCGACCAGCTGCCAGAGCTCCTATGTTTTCGCTTTAATCCTGGATCCGAACGCGTAGGTAATGACATTATCGGTAATCCGACCGAGGCAAAGTATGGACTAACACGCAATCAGCTGTTTGAGGCGTATAAAATCTGCAAACAAAAGGGCGTGAAGCGTTTCGGTCTACATACCATGATTGCCAGCAACGAACTCGAGCCGAGTTATTTTATCGAAACAGCCCGGATGTTATTCGATATTGCTGTCGAGCTACACGACCAGCAGGGTATATCACTGGAATTTATTAATATGGGTGGTGGCTTTGGGATTCCGTATAAGCCCGATCAAGAAGCCCTCGACATTGTAGGAATTTCTGATGGCATCAAAAAGTTATATGATGATGTTTTAACAACAAATAATCTTTCACCGAAACTATTTTATGAATGTGGCCGTTATATTACCGGACCACATGGTTATCTGATCAGCACCGTCCTCCACCAAAAACACACCTACCGTGATTACATCGGGCTCGACGCGAGCATGGCCAACCTCATGCGGCCGGGGATGTATGGCGCCTATCACCATATCACTGTCCTCGGTAAAGAAAATGAATCAGCGACCCACGCCTACGATGTCACGGGATCACTGTGTGAAAACAATGACAAATTTGCCATTCAGCGACAACTACCTCAGATAGAAATAGGTGACATCATTGTTATTCATGACACTGGTGCCCATGGACATAGCATGGGTTTCAACTACAACGGTAAATTGCGGTCTGCAGAACTACTGCTGAAACCCGACAATACCGTCACGGTGATCCGTCGTGCCGAAACACTCGATGACTGCTTTGCGACGTTAGACTTTTGACCCATAAGGAGAGTTCTCTACCGACTTAGGGTAGGATGAAGGCTAAGGCCTTCTTCGCTTGACGGGTGTGTCGAAAGTAAGCTAGCTAGGATTACGCATCAGGACTATAGGCAGCAGTATTCGTCAATCTGAAACCTTGTCTCGCTAAACCTCTTGCTATACCGTTTACGTGTTCCTGTCCCCAGAGTAGTGTTATATCCTGATCAGGTGCCTGGACGAGGCTGTGAGCAACCCCATCGAGGGCAACTTTATTGCGTGCTGTGATGACTGAACGAGTCAGCGCCGTGAATGCAATAAGCGCAAAAGAGCCACCCACAACGTCGTAGAGTTTCTCCCCAAACGTCAAGGGTCCGTCCTTTGATCGACGCATAAAATCGGTAAGCACTCCAAGCGCAATACGTTGATCTGATCGTGCGTTAATATACCTCGCTAACTCCAGAGTGGTCATATCATAACTCGTCCAAGATGCTTGCTCCTTAGAAACAAGATCATACACATCAGCAAGATGTGAATCACTATCAATATCTAGGAGATAATCAATATTTGCATATGCCTTTTGAACAGCCAATGGTTCACGAGCTACTTCTTGCGGGGGAGATGGCTGAAGATTTTCGTAATGGAAGGCGGAGCCCCTCTCCTGATAGATATCCAACTGAGCGCGAAGAGATGCCTTGTATGCCTCGCTACCCCTATGTTGATTACCTACAACAGCCACCCCCGCCTGTAGGGCAGTGTGTTCAAATTCAGATACGGTAGTCAGGTTTGTTTTAGGCATGTATGATCATCATAATTACAGCGAATTTTCTAAGCAAGCATAACAAAAACACCATGCTGATGCATAGTGCTTATGTTTGGCGGAGGAGGGGAGATACAGGCTAAAGTCCTCCGCTTACTCGCAAAAGAAAATAGCTACGCTGCTTTCTTTTGCTTCTTTCGCTCCACCGAACTCCCGCCTGGCGCTGCCTTCGGCATCGCGCGGAAGTTCAAATTTCCGCCACATTCCGCCAAGCAAAAAAGACTCTCTCGAGCCTTCTTTGCTTGGCGGAGGAGGGGAGATTCGAACTCCCGCTACAGGTCTCCCCGTACTAACGATTTAGCAAACCGTCCCCTTCAGCCACTTGGGTACTCCTCCGTATTGTTGAGTCACGCACATCACGCAACTCCTGTATTAACTGGCGCCTGTTTATTTTAGCACTTTTGGCGGAGAGGGAGGGATTCGAACCCTCGAAGGCTTTGACACCTTGCCGGTTTTCAAGACCGGTACCATCAACCACTCGGTCACCTCTCCGTATGTGCCGTCCCATAGTACCAGATTAACCCCTGTTAGTCGAGGGGTTGACGACTAATCGAGGCAACCCACACGGCCGACGCTCCGCTATCGAGTAATTTCTGCGCGGCGTACCTGACGGTCGCCCCCGTCGTGATAACA
>DCYK01000014.1 GCA_002331045.1 Candidatus Saccharibacteria bacterium UBA2112 | reverse complement strand
GTCAAATGGACCTCATAAACACACCCATATGGCATTTTGGCACAAGCACCTCAAGCACCTTTTTGGCTTGGACCGTCATGTATGGATTGGCGCCGCTATTGATGATACGGGGCCAATCGGAATTCGATGGCGAAATGGACAGCTTACGCACAAGAATAACCCCGATACAAATGCTGAGCGTGATCTTATCATCGCCGATTTGTCCTCAGCACAGTTAGTTCGCACCACAGAAACCATTCAGGCGGGCGACCCGTTCACCTTCCGCGGACAAACACTTGGCAACAGATTTCTTTGTGATGGCACCATCAAGGTCGTCAACTTACGCCGACCAGCAATTGCCAAGCTTCGACCACATAAATAACCTACGTTTTTGGCATTGGTATACCGATTGCATACAAGCGCCTGAGTGAGTATATTTTGATCATAATGACAACACTCACTACCACCAGGCTCAACGCTACCGAGTGAAATAATACTGTGACAAATAGAAACAGCGATGAATTCACCGCTTTACCAATCAGCGACCAGTTGAGGTCGAATATCCGCTTGTCGACAAGATAAAAATAGTTTGGACTCAGCAGAGGCCAAAACAAAAACGAAAGTGATAAAAAACCGTCAATAAAAATAAATTCGACAAGATACAAGCCAATTGCCCAGGCTACTTCGGGATGAAACGAAGCGTATATCATATAGATTAACGATACACAGAGTCGATCGGCAACAATATCAAAAAGCGCACCACTCCGCGTTTCATGATGAAAATACCGTGCCACAAGTCCATCGGCTATATCCCCAATCCAATAGAATCCAAGGGCATACAGCAGAAACAACTGTTCGTGCGATACAAGAGCATACACTGCCAGTGCCACTGCAACAAACGTACGTATCGTTGTGATATATGACGCTGGTGTCAGTAGAGTCTCGGGGTGTGATAAGTCCCAACCATGGTGCTTCTTTAGCTTCATAACTTGTTGCTATTATAACTTATAGCACCACATCCTCACCGAAATGCTTTTGTAAACGTATAAGGATACTATTTTCGTGTCGCCCTAATGTATGACTCATCTCTTTTATTGGCACGCCACTTTGAAAATTCTGCTTGAGCAGTGCATCGTCCGATTTCGTCCAAGGGCGATAAGCGTTTGGATATTTCTCGCGCATCTTCGCTAGCTTGTCACTCCATGCAGCGTTCCCCTGTCCTGATGCTACTTTCACCGCCTTCTCTTTTCTTTTTTCACTGTTCTTCAGTAAATGAGCAAACCGCTTATCGGCCTCCGCCGATTTTTTGCGTAATTGGTCATCGATGAGTTTAGCGTCGCTACTCACCTGTAATGCCATACGATTAATACCTATCAGATACAAACTTTCCATATTCTTCACGCGGCTTAACGCGACATACCCCATGCCCTCAACAAACGCTTTACGCAAATCAATACACGCAGCGTCCAGTGTCATACCTTGTGATTTGTGTACGGTAATCGCCCAAGCCAGACGTAGAGGTATCTGCGTGATACTTGCCCGTTTTTTGTCACCATCACGCAGCTCCCATGTCTCGGGCATCATAGTGACTGTTTTGCCACTATGAAACTTCACCATTGGATAATTAGTGAGCGCATCGAAACCAACGACTTCACCCAAGCTACCGTTGGAATATTTTTTATCCGCAGCGTTCTTCACGGCCATCACAAATGCACCCTCTTTTAGCTTAAGCTCTGCTGGTGCCAGGACCGATCGCTGCAAGTTCTCAACATAATTTGCGCTACCCGTGGTTGATTGTGAATAGGTATACTCATCACCCTCTAGCTGATCAAGTTTTTCCTGGTTAATTGTATCGACATCAATATTGACTGTATACAATCGTGTAATATGAGCTTCCGGTAGCTCTATCTCTGTACGCTCCAATAGCGCCTGAGCATGATGTCGTCGCACATCATCTGCTCGCATCGCGTCTAGGATTGATAGTAATGTATCATCGTCCTGGCGATGCTGTTCCTGTAAATAACAAATGGCTGGATCCAGCTCACGCCATGCATCACTATTCACGACAAACCCACCATTTCGCGAGTCGTTGCGATTAATCGGTGGTAGCTGAAAGAAGTCACCTGACATTACCACTTGGATACCGCCAAAAGGCTCATCTGGCTTTTTACGCACCAACCGACACGCAGTATCGACCATATCCAAACGAAAGTCATGAAGCATACTGATCTCATCAATGATCAAAACATCGGTTTTTTCAATAATATCTCGGCGTCCTTTGCTGACATGATCAACAAAACCATTCGGTAGTTCATCTGACACCCCAATACCTGCCCATGAATGAATTGTCGTACCTCCCAAGTGCGTTGCCGCTAGTCCCGTAGTCGCAGTGATTGATACATGCTTGCCCTCCGCCTTTGCCAGGCGGATGAACTGATTGAGAAGATAGGTTTTGCCGGCACCGGCCGGTCCCGTTACTAGCGCACTCTCTCCCGCCAGCAATATCTCGAGTGCTAACGCCTGATTCATATTCTTCGATTGTATCATCAATACAGGTCTTATGCTTGCACTATCCTACTGTATTGCTTATGCTTGATACATGATAAGCAAGCGTCTTGGCTTTACACTCGTCGAACTGATGGTAGTTATAGCTGTCATCGGTATATTAGTAAGCATAGCGACGGTCTCGTGGATTACTGTTGTCGCCGATACACGTGATAGGGTTCGCGAAACAGATACCAAGCAGTGGCAATCAACATTTGATTTATACAAAGGAAAATATATTGTCTACCCTGCGATGCCCACGGGTGACGGAACAACTCCACCCCAGGCACGACTCCTCTGTTTGGGTGAATTCGCAAATGGCTACTGCGTACAATTCACTAGCTCATCAACAAGCGCAAAAATTAATGACAACAATTCGGCAAGCCTGCTCACAAATATTCAAAAGGTGGGCGACCTTCCCCTTAACCAGAGCGAGCCGATCAACAACAAATATGTTGGTCCCTTCGTCTATATATGGCAGTCAACATCCGGCGGTACTATAACTGTCAACGCGAAATTCCTCAATTTCTTTGAAACTGAATGTCCTGACGGGTTCACTCGCGAAACAACACAACCAGCGCCGAACGTCCCCTTTGCCGATCTGCTCAATGGAGTGCCGAGTAGTGTGTATGTCTGCTCAATCAAAAGCAGCTTTTCGTATACGCCTTAACCCATCTGTTGTGGTGGAACTGAAGGCGGGTTCGAGTTACTGCCAGTGTCACTAGGTGGCAATTTACTATCACTGCCCTGCCCCTTTGTCCGGCGACGTGCAACCACTGCAAACACCACGCCACCGACTGTCAATAACATTACCGCAATCGATCCGATGACAATCGGTACGAGATTCTGCGTCGACTCAGCTACCTCTTCTTCATCAGCCTCGGGATAGATGATCGTATTCTGCCCGTCCAATTGCGCGTTTGCGTATGTCCAGTCATCAATATATCGTCGGTCGCCCCATGACAAGCGACCATACGCCCATCCATGGACGCCGTCCGAGCTATCAGGACAATCACGTCCATCAACTTCCGGAGTCATAAGGCTCTTGTTGGTTATTATCGGCAGCTGTGCATCATCCCAACAGATTCGTGACGTCGGGGCACCCTCACCATTCAGACGTGTCAGCTCCAAGCCTCCTCGCCCCTCTACATCAACCGCAGTAAAGTGGATCTCGGCAACCTTTGTAATCTCTACCTTGATGCCAATTGTTTGTGAGGGAAAAATAATCTGACCTTTTTTGTCGACACCTTGGAAATGTACGCGCTGTAAACCATTAGACAGTTCACGCATCTGCTCAAACAATACGACATCATCCTGACCATCAAAGCTTCCGTCATTGTCTACGTCAATCTTTACTTGGTACTGGCCAATAAAGTTCCGTAGATAAAACGTTACGTCACCAGACAGCTGATCATTCGTGTCATCTGGGACAAAATGTAGTTCGTTAATTGTCGGACGCTGAATCGTCGGACGTACCCACTCCTTTTCACCGTCCCATCGTTCGGCTTCAGTCGGCAAGTTACCGGCAGGCTCTTCAAAGAAGAGTTTGTATTGACTACCACAATCCCCTAGAGCTGGACTATATTCTTCATCGTCCACTGACACGCTCCGATACGCCGACACACATTCATCGCCTGTTCGGATACCCACCGCATCTGCTGACAATATCGAGACTTGCCCGTCATAATCATAATTGTCCGCCCGATAGATATATCCGTCTTCACTCATGTAAAACGTTGTGAAGTCACCCACAAATTCGCCACCTGGTGGCTGGCGAAAGGCGTAACGGTCAGTCCATAAACGACCCTGTGCCTCACCATCCTTCCCCATTACTGTTATATTCCAGCGAAAGAAATATTTGCCCCAATGGATATCATCGGCGCCTTCTTTGAATGTCACGGCCGTATCTGGTGCCGAGACCTGCACGCGCCAAACCCCCGTCTTTGTCGCTGTACGCGCCGCAAACGTACAGCCCTGGCCTATCGCCACTGATTTTTTCAGAATACATTTTTGCTGTTTCACATCCGGTCCATCAATTGTCACCGTGATATCCTCAGCCTTTGGATATAATGCTTGCGGATGTTCATATTCAGTCCGAATAAAACTCGCACTCAACTTTTCACCCGCTTTGACATAGGCATAGAATGTATTATCGCCACTAATAAAGTGATTCGGGTCAGAAGACACTGCATTTACAGATTGGCTCACTGCTAATGCACCAAAGACGGCAAAAAGGACTAATGTAATGAACCTTTTCATATACACCTAGCATAACCGGTATCCAGTAAAAAAGAAAGTTAGAGTAACTCGATCGTCATTGGGGTATCGTGAGCAAAATTCACTTCGTCAAACAACTCTAACTGATCAATCGCGAGTCGATAGAGACAATGTTTATTCGTACTGGCAAGCATCCGATCGTACAAGCCCGCAGCTGCGTTATCATATTTTTCATTATATTTTTGCAGTATTCGTTTTTGCTCATCGTGATCGTGGATTTTGCTCGCCTCGCCTGTTAATTGCAAGCCGATCACCGGCATATCTTCTTTGACGACAATCGCTGCACCGACATGTGTATTACACGAGAGCGTCTGGCTATGGCGTCTGGTTGCTTCACTTAGCCAATACACAGCACGACCATCATCCGATGCAACATAGTACAAACTATTTACGCGCGGATAATCATCCTGACTGGTCGCAAGCTGCATTACCCGCCCTTCCTGGAGATATGTAGTCGCTAATTCCTCTGGTTTCATAGCCTATTCAACACGTTGTGGCGCGCTCAGATGCATTGCGCGTGCTTTGTTTGCCCATTCATCCGCCAGTTCGTTACCCTCATCACCTTCGTGCCCACGGACCCAGTTCAACACAGCGTTGGATTCGATATATAGTGGATATACGGCTTGAACAATATCAAGGTTCTTTATTTCTCCGCCCTTTTTCTTCCAGCCTTTTGCCTGCCAGCCCGCCGCCCATTTGGTAATCACATTAATCCAAAACTCACTATCAGTATAAATCTCACACTCTTCGCCATGTGCGTCTTCCAGTGCTGCCTTGATCGCCAGACCTTCCATGCGAATATTTGTCGTCTCACTGCCTGGTTCGCCACCCACAATATGCGGCCGGTTATCGCGAATCACCGCAAATCCCCCTGGCCCTGGATTTGGGCTAGCGCTACCGTCGGTATAATACACAATCATTCTTTCATTATATCATCGACACTAAACCTCACCACACCTACACTATACCCAACCACTCAGGTATACTAACAAGAGCTATGAAGGTAACACCAATCAAAACCCGGCGCGTTGAACCGGGTGCACTCACGCTGTTCGAACTGCTCGACGAAGCAATTGGTTCGCTGGAAGAAAAAACAATCGTTGTCATCACGTCAAAGATTGTATCCTTGTGCGAAGGTGCTACGCTGCCAATTGATGCAATTGATCGCGAAGACCTCATCGCCAGAGAGGCCGATCGCTATCTTCCAAAAAACTATAGCGTATACGGTCATCACTTCACAATCAAAGATCATACGCTCATTGCTAGTGCAGGCATTGATCAGTCAAACGGTGGAGATCGGTACATTTTATGGCCAAAAAACTCGTGGAAAACAGCACACGAAGCACGGAGCTATCTATGTCAAAAATTCGATATGCAAGATATTGGTGTCTTGATTACAGACAGCACCTGCCATCCGCTCCGCCGTGGCACTACTGGTATTGCGCTTGGCTACAGTGGCTTTCGTGGTCTCAAAAATTACATTGGTCAGTCTGATCTATTTGGCCGACCATTCCACGTCACCTATGCCAATCTTGCCGAAGGATTAGCTGCTGCTGCCGTCGTCACTATGGGTGAAGGTGGCGAGAGTATGCCAATTGCAACAATCAGCGATACGCCACCATCCATCCGCTTTTCAGCTGAGAGTCCTGATGCAACAGAAAAGACTGAATGGAAGATCAAAATCGAAGACGACCTGTTTTCGCCATTCCTTACCGCACTCAACTGGCTCCCTGCTAACGATTCACCTCACACCGACTCTCGTCAGTAAACGGCTAGCCTCGATACTCAACCTTGCCAACCTTACCGCAGCCCCAACGGCCGGATGAGGTACCAGCGAGGCGATCAATTCTAATCCTGCGCCACCCATCTTCGGCACAAGACTGCGTAATCTCTCGACATCCGCCTGTCGCTCTGTCGCTTTTTTTACAGAATCGACTTCATCCAGCAATACGTCCAGTTCATCCCAGGCATCGCGTCGTCCCTTTTTGATCGTATTTCCTTGGGCATCACGTATTGCATAGGCTGCTGGCTTCACCGTCTCCCCCATTAGCTCCACTTCATTTCCTCGCTTACCAAGAGTGCGCAACATTGTCCTGTGATCGCGAATATCTAGCAACCACTCCCCCGCTTCAGTCCGCATGGTGGCCACCCAACTCAGTTCATCGGTCGCAAGCGTTGAGTCATCCTGTACCGGCTGCTCGATACGTAGCAAGGGACGATATGCCCGCTTTTGATCATTTGGTACCATTACAACCGAATCTTCGTAAATAAATGCTACTTCACCAGGTGGCAGATCTTCTATAAATCCTTGCGGTGCCATATCTTCAAGGCGAAAGTGATGTTCATGCATATCATGATCACCATCATCTCTATTCATCACCTCGCCAGGCTTCATGAGGTTATTGTAACAAATATTTATACACTTCTCTCACTCATCGTTTTCTCATTCGCATCATTCACGCTACAATAACCATATGCGTCATAAACAAGTACAGCTGCAACGTTCACTGTCGGTGCCCATGTTGCTTTTATATGGACTCGGGAATATTCTCGGCGCAGGTATATATGTCTTGGTTGGCAAAGTTGCCGGAGCAGCTGATATGCAAACCCCTCTTGCCTTTTTAATCGCCATGGGGATCGCAGGATTGACAGCCCTTAGCTATATGGAGCTATCAAGCCGTTTTCCCCAGAGCGCCGGCTCAGCACTCTACACATACCACGCATTCCGTAGTCGACTACTGTCGCTCGGTGTCGGTCTAGCATTTGTATTGGCTGGTATTACATCCGCTTCAGCACTGTCCCATGGATTTGCTGGGTACCTTGGAACAATCATGACGGTTGATCCGCTCATTGCCAGTATCGCAATCATTGTCATACTAACCGGTGTGACACTGCTTGGTATTGGTCAATCAGCGATGATGGCAGTGATCTTTACATTGATCGAGGCGGCCGGACTTTTGCTGATCATCGTGCTCGGACTACCTTACTTGCCCTCAGTGCCGTTAGAGCAAACAGTTACTATCGATTCCCTCGCCACGCTTGGTGGCGTACTAACTGGTGCCTTTTTGGCGTTCTATGCATTCATCGGGTTCGAAGACATGGTTAATGTCGCCGAAGAAACCCGTAATCCACGCCGAACGATGCCGCTGGCAATTTTAGGTGCGCTGATCTCTGCGACTGTTTTGTATATGCTCATTGTGCTCGTATGTTTGGCAGCAGCCACTCCCGATGAGCTCGCACAGAGCAATGCACCACTCGCTTTTGCGTTAGAGCGCATCAGTAGCATCAATCCAGCAGTCATTAGTGTCATCGGTATGGCCGCTGCACTCAACGGTATCATAGTTCAGTTAATCATGGGCTCACGACTGCTGTATGGCATGGCAAAGCAAGGCTGGATACCATCAGTCTTTGCGACGGTCGAGCCACGTCGTCACACACCGCGGTTTTCAACACTCATTGTTGCCGGATTCATGCTCGCAGGCGTCATCATACTACCGCTCCTCTCTCTCGCAAAAACGACTAGCTTTCTGGCGCTCGGCATCTTCTGCCTAGTGAATCTATCCCTCGTCATCATCAAGCGCCGCACCCCGACTGGCAAAAATATCATCCGCATCCCAATTGCTATTCCGGTACTTGCTTCAATTGTATCCCTTGGGATGATTATTCAAGAAATACTATAGATCCCTTTTCACCTTTAGCACTTAGAATTACCTAATTATTTCATCCTCTGGCAATTCGAAATTCCGCATTATACGTCTACCTAGTTTAAAGTAAATGAATAGCGAAGCGAGAACATCAACGATTAGAATATAAAGTGGAAATGCCAGATGCTTAAAGTCGTATGTTGTTACAATAGCTAAGGCGATGAGTGCAGCTATCATACCACCAATAAATGGATAAGGATTTTCCGACTCTGGAAAACGAAATGCCTTAACTAATGTCGGCAAAAACGCCAGTCCATCTGCCAATATAGCAAAGACAATCGCAATATTTCCTTCTTGTAAGATAATCCAGAGAAGAAACCCTGTCATGGATAGTGCACCACAGGTAAGGTCAAACTTTGTAATATCCCATTTTGGCTGGCGAGCAAAAAATGTACTAACAAAAACTATCGCAGGGCTCAAGCCAGTTGCCAGCGTAAAGACACTTTCCCGAAAACTCACACCCTGGATTAACATCGCAGCAAACGCTAATAATGGCGCGAATGACAATATAAACCAAGTGACACAATTCGGCCGCGTGTTGCCTCGTATAACAGAGTACGCATATAAAAGTGCGCCAATCAAGTTGATTGCAACAGCCAGAAACACCCAGTTTTGATCAATCATCTTCTAGTGTAGTTTTCCGCTAAAGTTCACTGATCTTTACGCGCTTCTGCTCGGTTGTATCACGATCACGTATTGTTACATCGTTATTTTCGAGTGAGTCAAAATCAATCACGACGCAATATGGCGTCCCGATTTCGTCCTGACGGCGATAGCGTTTGCCAATATTACCGTTATCATCCCACATGACATTACCATGCTTTTTCTTGAGCATTCGATATACTTCACGAGCCTTTTCGACCAGCTCTGGCTTATTTTTCAAGAGTGGCGAGACAGCGAATTTATACGGTGCTAACTCTGGTTTTAATTTCAACACCACGCGAGTTTCACCGTTGATCTCTTCTTCATGGTATGCATCGACAAGTACCGCGAGTATTATACGTCCCACTCCAACCGAACTCTCGATCACGTGTGGCAGGTAGCGTTCACCTGATGCCTGCTCAAAATACGTCAGATCTTTACCGCTCACACGCTGATGATTGCTCAGATCATAGTCACCACGATTGTGCGTACCCCATAGCTCTTTGAAACCTTGCGGGAATCGAAAATAAATATCATGTGCAGCCTTGGCATAATGAGCACGTTCATTTTCTTCATGTTCATGCCATTGCAAGTTATCCTTGGAAATACCCAGTCGTTCCGTCAAAAAATCCCAAGCAAAATTGCGCCATGACTCGTACGTACTATTTTCATCTGATTCTTTGATGAAATATTGCATTTCCATCTGCTCTAGTTCACGCACGCGAAATATAAAGTCGCGAGGACTAATCTCGTTGCGAAATGCCTTACCTATCTGCGCGACACCAAACGGCAGCTTCGCGCGCATTGTCTCGCGAACGTTTTCATAATTAGTGAATATCGATCCAGCGGTCTCTGGTCGCAAGTATGCTACAGCTGAATCATCCTCGACTGGACCAATCCATGTTTTCATCATCATATTAAATACGCGCGGTTTGCTAAGCGGGTTACCGTCTGGCGATACTTTATCCTTCAATAATTCTGCAAGTTCGTTTAAGTCGGTTGAGTCAACTCCGGCCAAATGATCAGCACGGTAACGTTTACCATTCTTCGTGTCTTCCACCATCGGGTCGGTAAAGCCAGCAACGTGACCACTTGCCTCCCATAATTTTGGGTTTTGAATAATTGCCCCATCGACACCAAAAACATTATCAGATTCAGTGACGACAGCCTTCCACCATTCAGCCTTGAGCTTATTTGCCAGTTCAACACCCAAAGGTCCATAATCCCAAAAACCAGCTAGTCCACCATAAATCTCCGATGCCTGAAATATAAATCCACGGCGCTTGGCCAAACTAACAATATCATCCATCTTCACAATATTTTTATCACTCATATCTGTCAGGTATTATAGCATGTTTGCATTATTAATTATTTTATTCTATTATACTCCTGACAACGGCCCGAACAAAGGACAAACCATGTCGTATTTCAACAATGCAGCCAACAGGGTGCTCCTGAGCATGATCTTTGAAAACCCCCTGCAAGCAATCGCCGTTGCAGACGAGGCGCTGCACGTACACAATCGCACAAAGGAAAGTTCCTTGAACGACAAGGGTTTCCATCGATTTGCGGTTAGCGCGGCGGCGGCGGCTTACCTCGCGAGGGACATTGCGCACTATCGCCGCTACTCGCGTCTTGCCAACCTGGCATACAGACGATTATCCGCAGGGAATTTGACACAAGCCGACCTGGAGATAGGCAAGATCATCACTTGGTACATGTCCAGACCCGTGGTACCCGTCAAAAGTCTGCTCGACAGGGCGTGTCATCCATTTCTGACCTGGATTGACAACCTGATTGAGCGCTACGACAGATGGGAACGTCGTCATATTGCGGCAGCCAAGATCTGGATAGACCTGCACTCGGCTGCCTGAATTCCAGCCCCACCCCGAGTTGATGCACCCTGCGTCCTCGGACGTGGGGTTGTATCATTTTAAGATGATTTACAATGCCGCATGTTGGCGAGCAACATACAGACAATCGCCCAGATATTCCTCCATACCACCTATCTGGACCAATATATGCAATTCCTTTGCCGCAACCAACCGCAATATCTTTATATGGTCTGCACCAATCATTCCCTTACTATCTTCGCGAAATCCTTTTTCGGTTGCATCATAGCGATATCGTTTGTCACTTGTTAGTCTCTCGCCCGTATAATCTCGAGCTGTATTTAATTCATCGCCCAATAACGCAGCAATGCGAACGTAAAACCATGTTTGTATTAATGCTAGCGATACCGACTGGACATTAAGGGCCGCCAAAACTTCAGCTACAATATCATACCATTCCGGCTCGTCCAGGCTCGTACTCGCACGTGTCACCTGTGTCAGCACCTCATATGCAAATTGCATCCGGTCATAATCCTGCAAAATATGACGATAAAATTGCACTAATCGCGCTGATGTCAGCACTCCTAGGTCGCCTTTTCCTTGGCCTATCGTGACATCACACACCGCAAACAACTCAATTCCACCGGCAAGTTTTGATTTTTCGCGACGTACTCCACGAGCCATGACGCTCACGCGACCAGTCGGTGTTAGTAAATCCAAAACGCGATCGGCCTCGCCGTAATTGGTCCGACGCAATACGATCGCCCGGCTACGAGTAGACTTCATAACAAGTCCCCTTTCGTGTACGAAAATTCTGCCATAGCGATGACGTTTGGTTATGAAGTCTTACCTTCATATCTTCTCCGCTAAGGTGCTTCTGACCGCAAAGACTACATCATTAAGCTCCATCGTTGTACTATCGATAATTCGAGTGACACCATACGGTCGCAATTCTTCTATCTCGAGATCAGAAGTTTTACTGCATGTAATAATCGGAATGGACGCTGTATCCCTGTAACTTTGTAGTTCATGAAGTAGATTAAATGCGCCTGGTCCGTCCAATAGCATGCTCATCACAATAGCAACGGGAGGTGTCTCGTCAATTATGTCAATGGCCACAAGAGCGTTCGTCGCCCGCACAACTGTAAAATCATCTGCTTCCAGTTGCCGCTGGTAATGGTCACCAAGCCACGGCTCACTCTCAATAACAAGGACCGTATTGCTCCTGCTCATAGCAAGCTCAATTGTCCCGATAAGCGTATATCGACATAAAAGGTAACACCGTCACGATGACGCACAGTACCTACAATACTATTCATCAATTCAGCCAGTCGCTTTGCAGCAAGTAAACCAATACCGCTCGTTTGCGGTCGACTACTGAGCGGTGCCGATGCTTGACGCGCTAAGCGCCCCTCTAGTCGCTGCCATATATCGACAGGAACCGCTGGCCCATAATCGCGGACACCAATCCTCACCCTATCACCACGTCCAGTGATCGATAGTATAATCGGATGGTTCGCCATCGTATAATGCAGTGCATTATCACCAAATGCGAGCAATATACGACGAAGCACCATACGATTCGCAACCAGAAGTGGCGTTCGCTGTCGCGCCTGAACAATGATGCGCTTATCGTACGCTTGAAATAGTGGTGAAAGTTCGCGAACCACTTCCTGGCAGACGCTCATAGGGTTCACCGGCTCTAGCGGTAATGATTGCTGCTGAGGCAGTGCCATGCCCAAGCTCGCGGTCAAACGCAGTGCTCGCTCACTGGTGAGCGTCATTCGATGCGCCAATAACTGACGTTCATCGTCAGTTATTGCCTCGGCACCGACTGCAAGTCCCAGCTGACGCAAAAGAGCCAATGGTGCAGTTAGCTCCCCTGCTGCCGCTGCTGTCAATGCTGAATCATCAAGAAACAACCCCATACCAGTACTAGTGTGTCGTTCTCCCTCCATGACCATGGTTATATCTAGTTTATCACGCAGGGCATGATCAAAATGGTGTAAAAAGTGTCACCTTTTAATCTTTGTAATCTAGGGAAGATATGATCTTTTGAAAGTCGTCTCTAAATACGTCCGCATCAGTCTGTACGATAATCGTCTTGTCTCGGCAACGGTAGATGACCGCCTCGCCACGAATATCTTTACTAAAGTTACCGGATAATCGTACCCCTTGCTTTCCTTGTGATGAGGTCGTGCTTTGCTTTAGGTCGCCTTTTTCTACCAAATTGTCATACCGTTGCAGTACATCGTCGTAATCCCGCTGCTCTATCGTCAATCGGAGCGCAAACTGCGTCGAGTTACTAATTGGTGGAACAACCTTCGGGTGGAAGTATGCCTCGTAATCACCACCATTCCTTACTACCTCTGCCTCATGCGCACTCCAGGTCTTTGGATACATAAACGTCACGCTACAGTAATCATCAGGAGCCTTAAAACTGTAGTTTGGCTCTTTCTCACGCTCAGCAAACTTTTCTTCATCCAGCTCTGCTTGCTCGGCCTTTGCTTCAGCCCGCGCGACAGCTAGTTTTGCATCCAGGTCACTATTTGCTTCGCTATAGGCAACATACGACCAAATACCAAACACGCCCAACCCAAGCACCAAAACACTCAGTCCGATAACCGCTACCAGTAGACCCGAGATAACACCTTGCTCACCTCGTCTATAATTCGTAAAATTCATATTTGTCATTATACTTATGCTCTACGCTACTGTAAAGAGAAATATTGAACTGCCTAGCCTATTGTACCCAAGATGCCCATGTATCATTAGTAGCATTATAACCAAATTGACCATTGGTATTCCCATCCCAAGTTATGCCGAGTATTCCGCATACACCAGCGGCCCAATAACCACTTGAGCCCGTACCCTCCAAGACAACACCATCCTCTACTCTAAAGAAATTGCCACTGAGTGATCTTACTTGAACCGCATATGTATCAGTTGCGCTGTCATAGCAATAATACAAATTATTAACGTCGTCATAGGCAGACTTCGTAACGTGTATATCCATAGCCGTAGTAAGCGGATAAGGATAGCTCCCGTCTTCTACCTTCTGAAGTTCAAGTCTCTTTACTATATTCGCCAAGTCGCTCTTTACAGCTGCATCGTTTGCACTACTTGTTATCCCGTTATAGGCAACAATGACAATAGCAGCCAGTATACCAATGACAACAACAACGATGAGGAGTTCGACGATGGTGAAGCCGGAGTGCTTACGGGTTGCCCACATAGGTATAGTGTAGCATAAGCATAGACTCTATCAAGAAAGCACACCCTACCCTTTCACTTTGTACAAATAAAAGCTATGATCACGGCGCAATGGTTTTTTACCGGGTACAGCAAAGCCAAAACTCATAAAGTATAAGTTCTTTTTATGCTTAGATGCAGTCTGTTCGGCTTTGTGGTACATTTTTTTGATATCGCGCGAATCACCGAATGTGTAAATGATTGTGGTTTCGAGCGGTAATGTTACGAACCAAAAATCGGCCAATCGTACCGAGACCAAGGAGCTTCGTGATAGTAACTTTGACACAACAACCAGTACTGGGTTAAGTTCGTATCCAATCGCGCGTGCACCACGACGGGCAGCAGCGCGCAACACCATGCCATCGCCACTACCAATGTCCACCAGTACATCCTTGTCACTGAGGGGGTACAAATCAGTTAGTGCTTTGTCAATGAGTTTACGCCGTGTTGGCACATATGGTGCGCCACGCGCAACGACAAAACCAAAAAGAACCGTAATACCGGCAACAATCCAAAACCACATCATTCAGCACTATCGCTCGCAAACGAACGTTTCACTTGCGCAACTTCATTACTCACTGTATTCAAATCTTGTTCAATCGACTTTGCCAGTTTAGCCGCTTCTTGCAGCTTTTTACTTGCCTGCTCGAGCTGAAAGTCGTCCCCATCAAACCATGCTACTAGTGCATCAAGCTGATCGATTTTTTGCTGGATTGTCGTATCACTTTTGTTCATATTTCTTTACCTCTGCTTCTATTATAGCCTTTGCTGTTTCAATCTCGATCATTTCACCAACCCTGGCCGACCCTCGGATTAACGCATACCCTCGCTGCATTGCGCGCATTGGATCAAATTCGGCTAACAGCCGCTTCGTGTACGCTAGCTGATTATAATAATCCTGCACCCGCTCCTCCGTTGCCTCTGTCGCACGCTCTACTTTGCCTTCTGCCTGACGACGCAAGCGCTCTATGATGCCAAGTACTTGTGGTACCAACGATTGCACTTGCAGTTGCGTTTGCCGCACAATATCTTGTCGATTTGGAACAAGTAATTGTGCCGCGTTGCTCGGAGTGGCAGCACGAACATCAGCTGCAAGATCACAGAGCGACACATCCACTTCGTGTCCTATCCCCGTCAGTACCGGTATGCGGCTAGCGGCAACCGCTCTTACAAGTTGTTCATCATTAAATGCACTGAGGTCATCTGCACTACCTCCACCACGAATAATCACGATCACGTCAGCAAGCTCCTCCTGAGTAGTAAAATAGTTCAGCGCCCGAATAATTTGGTCAGGCGCATCACTACCCTGTACTGTTACGGCCGCTACATCTATATGTAAACCGCCCCATCGATCGTTCACGATTTTCATAAAATCCGCATAACCCGCAGCTTGTGGACTACTAATCACAGCAACACGTCGTGGCACGGTGGGCAAAGATCGCTTACGGTCAGTCGCAAAAAGACCTTCTTTGTCGAGTCTTGCCTTTAAAATTTCAAAGCTTTTTTTGATACTCCCCTCACCACTTGGTCGGATTGATTTAATCGTCAGGCTAAATTTTCCCCACTGTGTCAACTTGGGGCTGCCAGTCACGACCACCCTCATACCATCCTCTACTGGAACTCGTAGCTGAAACACCATCATAAAACAGCCGACACTAGCCTTTTCGTCCTTTAGATCAAAAAAGACAAACTTGCCCTGATTTACCTTAAAACTTGCTACCTCTCCCTCGACTTCAATAAGTGGATATGCATACTCAAGCGTTTGGTTAGTAATAGCAACGAAATCACTAACGCTGAATGTCGGGTGGACCATTACCATTCTCTCCGTACGTTGCGAGTGCATGCTGATAAAAGACATAGCCGAGGGCAATCGTGCCGATCAATATCACGACCCGTGCTAACAAAATCCCAGCTATGGCTACGCCGCCTGCAATACCGGCAAACGCCAAAAACGTCACCATTACCGCTTCATAGGCACCTGCACCTCCAGGTGTCAAAACAAAAAAGCCAACAAGCGTTGCCATACCGTATGCAATCAATACTGGCGCTGGGTTAAAAAGTTCACCAAGCGCCAAAAAAGCAATCATAAACAAACCTGCATCACCTACCGTATACACAAGTCCCCATAGAAACGGTTTTTTTAACAGACGTTTATCATGGCGCAGTTCGTTAAAATCATGGTACATATCGTTGAGAAAATCGCTGATAACCGCTTCTGGCACGAGTGTACGCTTACGACCAAAAGTAACACGGCGCGTTAAAAGATTCAGAAAACGATACATCCACGAGGCAAATCTATCAATCCGAGTTTTACTACTGAATAGATAAATGCCCGCAAAAATTGATGCCGCCATCAATCCAAAAAGTGTTGCACTAGCCAAGATAATCCACCTATTTAAAGCACCGTCAACTGTTACAGCAAAAAGAGACACGAGCAGTAGTGCGCCAAACGCAAGGAACCCTGATGCATACCGAACTACTTGCGCCATTGTTGCACGCCCTGGCGGCACTTTCAGCGATCGTAGCCGCCATGTAAGATACGATACACCGCTCACACCACCACTAGGTAAAACATGATTGACAAAATTTCCTTCGAGTGCAATCCGAACCAGTTCCCGTCGCCTTACTTCTAGCATCTGGCCTTTGCCCCGAAGATACGAAAAAATCATCTCACCGCCCGCATAATACACCATCACTTGCAACGGAAGCATCAATAGCAGTATCCATACATTCACCTGGCTCAACAGCTCCCAAGCTCGCAAGAGTTCATGCCGTGAGGCAAATAAGATAACGGCGAGCAAAATAACGGTAATAAAACTTAGCCACGCTCGAATAGACATACTTCTAGTATATAGGAATTCTATGCTTTTTGCTCGGATTCAGATGGCCGTCCTTTATAATACAGGGTATGATACAGGGTATGTATATCGCACTACTCGGACGACAACCCGCACTTGGTATGGCCGAGCTTGAGAGAGTTTACGGCACTGTACGCTGGTTTTCTCACGATACGGCACTCATCGACACCGCGTCATTTGATGTTCAGCGCCTGGGAGGAACAATTAAAGGTGGTGTCGTCATTCGCGAGCTAGGGTCTACCGACTGGCGCAAGGCTAGTATGCAACTCGTCAAACTTTACACTGATAAATGGTCGGACACGAGTGGCAAAATAACTGTTGGTATTAGTGCGCACGGCTTTACTATTGGTGCACGCGACGTCCAACGGACAGCCCACATTCTCAAATCAAAGCTCAAAAATCGGGGAATTAACATGCGCAGTGTCCCCAATGAACAACCAGCTCTGCGTAGTGCATCATCACACCACAACAAGCTTGGTTTATCTCCCAACAAAGTCGAACTGCTCGTTATCCGTGGCCATAATGGCAATGTCATCATCGCCGAGAGTACTGGCGCACAAAACATCACTGCGCTTGCCCGCCGTGATCAAGAACGTCCCGCACGTGATGCATTTGTCGGTATGCTCCCCCCGAAACTGGCACAAATAATGGTAAATCTCGCTGCACCACAGCAGCGTGACGTGACAGTAGACACACCATCGCCGACTCTTTTAGATCCCTTTTGTGGTACGGGTGTACTGCTTCAAGAGGCACTTCTTCTTGGCCTGCATGTGTACGGCACTGATTTGTCAGAGAAAATGATCCGTTATAGTCGAGATAATATCAACTGGCTACAAAATAAGAATCAATTTCAAGGCCAATGGCAGCTAGAAACAGCCGATGCAACAGATCATACGTGGCATCAACCGATCAACGTCGTAGCAACTGAAACCTATCTAGGACAACCTTTCGGTTCACCACCCACAAAAGAAAAACTCGCTGAAGTTCGCCATACGTGCGACACTATCATCACTAAATTCCTCCAGAATATCGGACGACAACTCACCTCGGGTACGCCCCTCTGTCTCGCAGTCCCTGCGTGGAATGATGGTCATGACAACTTCACTCACCTACCTTTGCTACACAAGCTTAACCAGCTTGGGTATCAACCAGTACCTTTTAGCCATGTTACCGCAAAGGATCTACTCTACTATCGTCCAGGGCAAGTGGTCGCCCGTGAATTGCTTGTACTCACCAAAATATAGTCACTACAGGGGTTGACGGATCACTCATATTTCGTTACAATGGTTTAGATTTTTGATAATAACTAAAGGAGTTGTTACGTGTCACATGTGAAGGCTGGCGGTTCCAGCAAAAACAACCGAAATAACGCTGGTCAGCGGCTTGGCACCAAACGATTTGGTGGTCAATCTGTTCGTAATGGCGAAGTGCTCGTCCGTCAGACTGGTGCAACAAAGATTGCTGGTCCCGGCACCTACATGAGCCGCAACTACACAATTCATGCAGCTGTTGATGGTATCGTGAGCTTTGTCAAAGTAAAGAAAAGCCGCTTTACCGGCAAGACCGTGCCCCGCACGCAAGTTGTCGTCAAGTAAGCATCGACAT